>CBDUXC010000049.1:0-9409 GCA_965371065.1 uncultured bacterium | reverse complement strand
CATGTGGCAATCGCCGCCGAAGGGTTCCGTATTAATCTGGACGATAGGTATATCGAACCGGGTCAGCCGCTCTGCGTCGGCCGTTGTCGCGATGTCGCCTTCGACTACGGCGGTCCGAAGCCCGTCAAGTCCCGTCTCGAGCAGCCGTTCGACGACGGCCGTCTTCCCGGACCCGGGAGAGCCCATAATGTTCACCATATAGACGCCGTTCGCGGCCAGTTCTTCGCGTATCTTACCGACTACGGCCTCGCCGGCGGCAAGCGCCTTCTTAATGACCTTTATCTCCAACTCGGACCTCTCCTCCGTCCGGTACTTCCAGCGCGTCTATTAGCATTTCGCGCCCGGTCAATACCTCTATGTCCACCGACCCGCACTCGGGGCATATAAAGAACGGTTCGTCGAACTCCAACCCGGCGCCGCAGTTGTTGCAGCGTCCCGTTACGTTTATTTCTTCGATAACGAGGTCCGAACCGGCCAGCCGCGTATCCGCCGTCAACGCGTCGTAGTAGAACTTAACGCAATCCGGCACGAACGTTGTCATCCGCCCGAGTTTTAGATAGACGGCGCTTACCCGCTCCAGACCGCGGTCGTTCATCTCTTCCAGTACCGAGTCCACGATGCTCTGTGTTACCGACAGCTCGTGCACTTCAGCATATCCTCGGGAGCTGTTCCGCCAGCGGCATATCGAGTATCCGCGCGCCGCCGACGGCCGTTTCCATTACAACCCTCGGCTTACCCTCCTCAACGCGGCCGATTATCGCGGCGTCCTTACCGTACTTATGCCGCTTCATCGCTTCTACCGCCGCTTCCGCTTCGCTTGCCGGACAGGCTACTACCGCCTTCCCTTCGTTGGCGATGTAGAACGAATCGTATCCGAGCAGTTCGCAGACGCTTTCGACGGTATCGTCCCGGGGAACCGACGCTTCGTCTATCTTTATAGTAACTCCTTCCGACGCGGCGATTTCGTTCAGGACGGCGGCGACACCGCCGCGGGTCGCGTCCCGCATAAAAGCGACCCTCGGGGCCGCCGCCAGCATGTCCTCGATAAGCCCGTTCAGGGGCGCGCAGTCGCTCTCGACCGCCGCGGTTAAGTTGAACTCTTCACGGGCCAGTACCACCGCGATCCCGTGGACCGCGGGCGCTCCGTTGAGCAGTACCGCGTCGCCCGGTTTTACCGGCCGCCTGGCCGGTTCCCGCCCGTCGGGGAAGATGCCGATGCCCGACGTCGTAATGAACAACCCGTCGGCGGCGCCCCGCTCCACTACCTTCGTGTCGCCTGCTACGACTGAAACGCCCGCTTCGCCGGCCGCCGCGACCATAGACGCGACCACACGTTTCAAATCGGCGACCGGAAAGCCCTCTTCGATGATAAAGCTGCAGGTTAAATAGACGGGCCGAGCGCCGGTAACGGCCAGGTCGTTGACGGTCCCGCAGACGGCCAGCTTGCCTATGTCGCCGCCGGGGAAGAAGAGCGGCCGGACTACGTACGAGTCGGTCGTAAACGCGAATCTATCGCCGTCCGCCGACACCAGCGCCGAATCGTCCAGAGCCGCCAGTTCAGGCGTACTAAAGGCTCCGGCGAATACGTCGGCGATGAGCCGCCTCATCAAGCGCCCGCCGGCGCCGTGGCCCATCTTGATTATGTCTTCTTTGGCCATGTACTGCTCGTACTTATAGTACTACTGCTCGTACTTATAGTACGCGGCGCAGGTCCCCTCGCTGGAGACCATGCACGCGCCGACCGGATGCTCCGGGTCGCATTCACTACGGAAAAGCGGGCAATCGGGCGGCTCTGCGGCGCCGGCCAACACGCGGCCGCAAATACACCTTTTATCGACCTTCGTCTCTTCGACCTCACATTCGATTGCAAATGCGTCGTAACCCGCGAAGCGTTCCTTCAACATTAATCCGCTGGCCGGAAGAGTCCCCAGACCGCGCCATTCGGTATCGGCGAGCTCGAAAACATCTTCTATAACCGCTTGCGCGAGCGGGTTGCCCTCGGGTTTGACTACCCGCGAATACTCGTTATCCACCCGGGCCGCGCCGTCATTCACCTGCTCCATAAGGAGTTGAATACCCCGTAAAATATCCAGAGGTTCGAAACCGGTAACGGCGCACGCTATGCCGTACCGCTCGACCAGCGGCTCGTATGCGCCGGAGCCTATTATCGCGCTGACGTGAGCCGGGCAGATAAACCCGTCGAGGGCTAGGTCCTCGCTTTCGCAAAGGACCGCCATCGCCGGCGGTATCAGCTTGTGGGCGCTCAGTACGAAGAAGTTACCCAACCCCCGCTCGTCGGCCTTCAAGAGCGCCCCGCCGACCGTCGGCGCGGTGGTCTCGAAGCCGACGCCGAGAAAGACGATGCGGCGTTCGCGTTCTTCGTCGGCGTAGTCTACGGCGTCGTTGGGCGAATATACAACCCGTACGTCGCCGCCTTCGGCCTTCGCGTCGGTCAGGCTCACGCCGGTCCCGGGCACTCGCATCATATCGCCGAAAGTCGCGACGGTTACGTCGCCGAGCCGGGCCAGGGCGACCGCCCGGTCCACGTACTCCTGAGACGTTACGCAGACCGGGCACCCGGGGCCGGAAACCAGCCGGACGTTAACGGGCAGCATCTTCTTGATACCGTACCGGGCGATGTTCATCGTGTGGGTACCGCACACTTCCATAAAGGCGTAACTGCGCCCGGGGTCGACCGCGTCCGAAACCGCTCGGGCCAGGGCCCGGACCTTCGCGCCGTCGCGATATTCGTCCAGGTACTTCATACGTCGTCGGCCGCGGCGGCCGCTTCGATTTCGGCGAACATCGCCAGGGTCTCCAGCGCCTCCTCCTCGTTGAGCCGCTCGATCGCGTATCCCGCGTGAAGGATTACGTACTCGCCGACCTTCGGGTCCTCTATAAGGGACAGGTCGCAAGTGTACTCCACGTCGCCCAGGGCGGCCCGCCCGAGGTTATCGTCCATTAGTTCCTTTATCTGCATCGGGATACCCAGACACATTTCAGTCTCCTATAAACTCGCGAGCGCAACTACGACCTGACCGTAGCTGATGCACCCGTCGTTGGGCGGAAGGTACTTATGCTCCAATACGTCGAACCCGGCGCGTTCGAGAAGCGGAAGTGTCCGGTCCAAGAGTGTTATATTCTGGAAAACGCCGCCGGAAAGGGCGACCGACGACAACCCCGTAATCTCCCGCGCCCGTTCGGCGGCCGCCGCGAGCATCCGCGCGATGGTATTGTGGAACCGGGCGGCGACGGCAGACGGGTCAGTTCTCGCGTCGATATCCTCCAATACGGCTGCGACGGTCGGGCGCCAATCTACTTCGAACGGTTCGCCCCCGGTTACCTCGAACGGGTAATATCCCGTCTCGCGGAAGTCCGCGTACTGTTCAAGCTCAACGGCCGCCTGCCCCTCATAGTTCACCCGGCCGCGAAAACCGAGCAGCGCCGCTACGCAATCGAACAGGCGCCCGGCCGACGAACTTTCGACGACGTTGAACCGCTTTTTCAGCATATCGACCACCGCGCCGCAAGCGTTTCCGGGAACTTCGGGGAAATACTGTTCGAACGTATCTAACTGAAATCCAAAGACTTCGGTAAGATACCCCAGAGCCGCGCGCCAGGGTTCCCTTACGGCGGCGTCGCCACCGGCCAGGGGGGCGCGGCGCAGGTGCCCGAGCCGTTCGAAACGCGACGGTTCCGCTAACAAGATTTCGCCGCCCCAGACGGTACCGTCGGGGCCGTAGCCGGCGCCGTCCCACGCGATACCGATTACCGGCTCGTCTAAACCGTGTTCGCCCAACACCGCCGCGACATGGGCGTGATGATGTTGAACCGGAACCTTCGCAATGCCCGTTAAGTTTTCAGCGTACCGGGTCGCGGCGTAATCGGGGTGCATATCGTAACCGGCCACCGTTGGCTCGATATCGAACAGCTCCTTGAAATGCTCGACGCCTTCTTCGAAGGCCGCCAGGGCCGCCGGGTTCACTAAGTCGCCTACGTGGTGGGAGACAAAGGTACGGTCGCCTTTAGTGATACAGAACGTGTTTTTAACTTCGGCACCGCAGCCCAGCGCGCTTTCGCCGTACTCCCTCGCCAGCGGTACGGGCGTCGGGACGTAACCCCGGCTCCTACGAATTAGCATCTCCTCGCCGCGGAATACGCGGGTAACCGAGTCGTCCACGCGCCGGTATATCGGCCGGTCGTGGGTCAAGAAGTAATCGGCGATTCCGGCGAGTTGCTCGTACGCGTCCTCGTCCTGATACGCGATCGGTTCGTCGGCCCGGTTACCGCTGGTCATTACCAGAACGTCAAGCCCCTCGTCAAAAAGCAGGTGGTGCAGCGGCGTGTACGGCAGCATAAAACCCAGGAATCGGTTGTTCGGCGCGATCGCTTCCGGTAACTCATCGCCTTTTTTCCTTAAAAGCACTATCGGCCGCTCGGGCGACAGCAACAGTTCGCGTTCCTTCTCGCTTATTTCGCAGAACCGTTCCACGGTCTCGAAGTCCGCCGCCATCAGGCCGAACGGTTTATCCTCCCTGGTCTTGCGGCTCCTCAGTTCCTCGACGGCGCCGGCGTTCCCAGCGTCGCAGGCCAGGTGGTACCCGCCCAGCCCTTTGACGGCGACTATCGAACCGGCTTTAAGCAAGCGCCGGACCTCAGCAACAGGGTCGCCGGAGGGAACGGCTTCGCCGTCCGCGTCACGTAGCTCTACGCGGGGGCCGCAGACCGGGCACGCGACCGGCTGGGCGTGGAACCGCCGGTCCACCGGGTCCCGGTACTCGGCGGCGCAGTCGGGACACATCGCGAACCCGGCCATAGTCGTCCGGGGCCGGTCGTACGGAACGCCCGCGATAATCGTAAAGCGGGGGCCGCAGTTGGTACAGTTAATGAACGGATAACGATAGCGACGGTCGCCCGGGTCGGCCATTTCGCGAAGGCAATCCTCGCAGGTCGCGATGTCGGGCGAGACAAGGGTCTCGGCGCGCGCTTCGTCGGCGCTGCCGGTTATCTCGAACTCGAGGCCGCCGGTCGCCGTCACTTCGGCCCACTCGACGGCCTCGACCCGGGCCGCCGGCGGCGCTTCGGCCTCGAGCGCGTCAAGGACCGCCGCAACCAAATCCTGCGGCCCCTCAAACTCGAGCACGACGCCGCGGCCGTCGTTGCGTACGAAGCCGCCGAGTCCCCGGCTCACCGCCAGGCGATAGACGAACGGCCGGAACCCAACGCCCTGGACGACGCCCATGACCCGGGCCCTCACCCGTATAATCTCGGAACCGACGGCCTGTTTAACCAATTTATGTACCCACGCCCCAGTGGGCCAGTTCGTTCAAAGCCATCTCGACGGCGGTGGGAACCGCCGCGGCGACGGCGTCGGTCATCGTCTCGCCGAACTCGGTAATGTTCTCGACCTCGACTGCCAGTATAATTATTTCGCCGGGCATAGGGACCTCGAGACCGCGCCCGATTTTTACGGCCGTCGGCAGGTTGATACCGTGGATGCTGGCCAGATGTACGGTCCGCTCGAAGTCGTCGAGAGTCAGGCGGTAGACGGTCCCGGGAACACCGCCGTCGGTCTTTATCGCGTCTATTATCAACGCTTTCTCGTACCCGGCCAGGAGGTCGATTAATTCGATGCCGGCGACGTCGGTCTCCTCGACGTCTAACGCGCCGGGGGGAACGCGCACGGCCAGCTCCCGGGCGACGTAAACGCCGACGCCGTCGTCCCGGACGATAACGTTGCCGACGCCGAGCACCAGGATGTCAGTCTTACGCTCCGGCATAGGACATACCTGTTAAAAACAGTTATGGTTATAGCAAATCTCGGAAAGGGGTTCAAATATATTAGAAGGGGGGAAGAGTATCAAGAGGAATCGCTATAAAAGAAAAGCAGTCGGACGACCGCTTTTTTTAATACGGCAATCACGGAGGGAACTACTCCCCTCCCCCGACCTTCCCCCTCAACCGCATTTCCAGCTCGACGACGCCGGGGACCATACCGCCGCCGTCGATAATCGCCTTGACCTGCTCGTACGCGTCGGCGTACAGGGCCAGGGCTTCGAAGCTGAGGGCCAGGTAGTAACGCGCTTGGTGGTCGTCGGGGACGCGGCTTACCACGGCGTAGTAGTGTTCGGCCGCCGACGCGTAGTCCTCGTTCATAAAGTATATCGACGCCAGATTGTAGTTGGCGGTAACGTTCGTCGGGTCCAACGCGACGGCCTTCTCCAAACGCGCCTGGGCCCCCGCATAATCCTCCTCTTGCATCAGGACCAGGCCGAGGTAACTGTACGCCGTCGCGCCATCCGGGTCCGCCTCGACGGCACGCTCCAGATACTCGCGCGCGCCGGCGGCGTCGCCCGCCAGTATCGCCAGGTAACCTATCCCGGTCAACGCCGTCGCGTCGTCGGGTTTTTTAACGAGTACGTCGATAAAGGCTTGCTCGGCGTCGTCGTACCTCTCCGCGTCCAGGTAGGTCTGGGCCAAACCGAGCATAACGTCCACGTTGTCCGGCGCGCTTTCGAGGGCTTCCAGGTAAAACGTCTCGGACGCGTCGAGGTCGCCCATCTGATTGTAAGCGAAACCTCGGTAATAAAGGCACTCGGTCGAATATGAACCGAACGTATCCAGAGCTTCGACCTCGTCGATAACGTCAAGGGCTTTCTCCGGGCTTCCCGCGTGGATAAGCGCTTCGGCCATCGAAAGTTTAGTGGTCAGTTCGTTTATTTCGGCGCCGCCGGGCGAACCGCCGGGAAGGTCTTCGACAGTCGGCCCCTCTTCGGGAAGCGCCGACGCCGTAAACGAAAACGAAATAAATACAGCCGTTAATAATCTCATATTAACCGTTTCTACGCGACGGACGTAGCGTGGTAGCTAAGCCACTCGAGTTCCATCGCCAGGTCCACCCGGCGGACCCGGACGTCCGGCGGGACGCGCAGTCGCCCGGGCGCGAAGGTCAGAACCGATTTCACACCGCCGGCGACCAGCTTATTCAGAGCGTTTTGAGCGGCGGCTTCCGGTATCGCAATTACGCCCAACTCTATTTGGTTCTCGCGGAGTACGTCTACGGCTTCGGCGACATCGTGGATGGGTACGCCCTCCCAGTTTTTACCGATTTTATCCGGGTCGTTGTCGAAAGCGCAGCAGATGTCGAACCCCTGGTCCTTGAAGCCTTTATAGGCCAACAGCGCGTATCCCAGGTGACCGACGCCCACCAGAGCCACCTTCCAACGCCGATTTATCCCGAGCACGCCGGCTATGGCTTCGAGCAGGCTCTCGACTTCGTACCCGCGGCCGGGAACACCGAACTGCCCGAAGTAGGCCAGGTCCTTCCGAATCTGAGCGTCGTTGAACCCGACGGCCTCCGAAAGAACCGCCGACGAAGTAGTCGTTATATCGTTACCAAGCATCTGCTTCAGCGCCCGGTAGTACAAAGACATCCGGTAAACGGTCGTCTGAGGAACTTTTTTGCCCGTTGGTTTTTTCGATGCCATAGAACTCCCAGCGTTAATATAATTTTAGTCGAAGTTTTATTCTACCGCAATAAGTTCTTCGATATTCCCGTATTTGCCTTCGCCGATCCCGCTTACTTCCATAATCTCCCGCGTATCATTGAAACGGCCGACTTCCTCCCTGTACTCGACGATACGACCTGCCAGAACTGGGCCGATTCCACGAAGAGTTTCCAGCTCGGGAGCGGTCGCGGTATTAATATTTATTCTATCGGGAACCGACCGGTCGGTTTTTAGCTCAACCGCGTTTTCGAGTCTGATCTCGCCGCGCGCCGGTAGTTCGATAGCGAAGTCCAGCGCTTCGCCCGCCGGCGGCCCCGGCCGCCCGCGTACGACTAATATGACCGAGCCGATAACCAAGCCGGCCGTCAGCAATAATATGATTAACTGCTCCTGCCGCGTGAGTTTTAACATACCGTACTTACGAACGTGTCGGCGCGTGCTCTGCGGACCTTGCGTTCCTGATAGGTAAAGTTAAATTACCACATCGCTCACCTATTGTCCAGATAAAGGTGGCCCGGACGTATAGGGTCGCCGAAAAGGCGCTTGACACTATGCTAACGACCGTTATAATGGGACGGAGACGCGGCGACGGAGTTATCGTAAAGCGTTAATATGGCTCGACGATTCTATAATACGCTGGCGATTAAACTAACCCTTATGATCGAGGTGTTATTACTTTTCGGCATCGCGGCTACGACATATATAAACTTAAGCCGCGAGATGAAGAACTTAAACGAATAGATATGCGTCCGTAAGAACGTAACGACCGCCCTTATCCAACACGCTTTCACCACGTTGGACGAAAACGACTTCGCCAACTGGGTGAAGAATACGTACGCGCTCAGGTCGGGGGATTCGGAATACAACCTGGACATTGTGTACGTATTGGTTTTACGGGGACAGGAGGAAGTAATCTATTCGTCCCACAACCCCGGGTTCGCCGCGGTCGCCGGCGACGGGTCCCCGTTGAATCCCAGGGAATACTACAGGATTAAAGCGCCGAACCTGGACCACGTGAGCGTTTACGTAACCGAACCGGGGACGACCCGCGCGAAGTATATGCTCAGCGTCGGGTATTCGGTAGCGGGGTTGAACGCGGTCGCGCGCCGGTCGGTCATTTCCGCGGTTGCGATATCAGTGGTCCTGCTAATGGTGGGTCTGGTAATCTCGGTCGCAATTTCCTTCGGCTGGACCCGCCCGGTCGCGAGGTTGGTGAAGGGGATGTCCAGGGTACACGACGGCGACTTCGACTTCCGCCTTCCCGTCCGCCGCCGCGACGAATTCGGCAAACTCGCGTTAAACTACAACCTGATGGCCGACGGGCTGAAGGACCGGGAGTTCATCAAGTCGACGTTCAAACGTTACGTAACCAAACAAGTGGCCGAGCAGATACTGGAGAACCGGGCCGAAATAAAGCTCGCCGGCGAAAAGCGCATCGTTACGGTCATGTTCAGCGACATCGAAGGTTTCACCGAATTGTCGGAGAGGGCCGAACCGACGGAAGTCGTATCGATGCTCAACGAGTACCTCGCGGTAATGATAGATATAATTTTCCTGTATGAAGGCGCCCTGGACAAGTTCCTCGGCGATGGGATAATGGCTTACTGGAACGCGCCTCTGGACCAGAACCACTCGGCGGTCAAAGCCTGCATCGCCGCGCTGGAGATGCAATGATCAACCCAACCCCAATGCCCAACGTCGTCGACCTCCCCAAGCCACCCGAGAGCACGCGAGAGAGCCGGGCCAACTGCGGGGCGATGGTAGCGAGCGTGCGGCGCTACATTCACCCAGCGCGACTCGATGAGCTCGAGGCACGCACATGGGAGCGCAGGCAAGTCGAGGAGACCGCTGACCAGCGAGACCGCGTCGAAGAGCGCCTGAGGTCGTTCGAGTCACCCATG
>CBDUXC010000048.1:0-9422 GCA_965371065.1 uncultured bacterium | reverse complement strand
CGCCGCGTTAACTAACTGATTCCCGGCTTCTTCGTCGCCGGCTTCGTAATAAACGTTATAATCGCTGGATTCGCGGGATTTCTGTGCCTTAACGACAACGCCGGCCATTTCTTTACTTAGAAGCCCCGGTTTAACGAAGTGTAGGTTGATAAGCTTAATCGTCCCCGAATGGGTTTTCGCGTTAAGGTCTTTCGCAGCTAGCAACGCGCCGGCGGCCAACAAAATCGCGTAATAGCTACGGTTGATCGACCCTTCGTAATATTCGTCTCGGTATAGCGTTTTCGATTCGGCTAAGCGAACCTCAGCTTTTTTCAACAACCGATCAATAAGTGTATTACCCATACGCCGCGTTCGTTATAAAGCGATACCTTCACTCTCGACGTTGTCGACGAAGAAGGAACCCAATTTCTTGTATCGGTTCCATTCCTTGTTCGTATAAGTAGCAGGTGCCAGTACCAAATTGTAATCGACCATATAATCGACGGCGATTTTTATAATATCGTCTTCTACATCCGAATCGGTCGCCCTCAGGATAAATAACACGTCGATATCCGATTCGTCGTCGCCTTCGCCCCGGGCCCGGGAGCCGAACAGCGTAATACTTACGACGTTATCGCCAAGCGCTTTCCGAACGTCAGCACAAAACCCCTTGACGACTTCCATCTCTTTATCGGACAACTTCGACATAGTTACAACGGTATGTTCCCGTGCTTCTTCGGCGGGTTGTGGTCCCGTTTATGGTCGAGCATCTTGAGGGCGCTGATGACCTTCGGCCTGGTCTCGTGAGGCATTATCACCTCGTCCACGTACCCCAGCCCGGCCGCGGTATACGGGTCGGCGAACTTCTCGCGGAACTCGGCGACCAGCTTGTCGGCCAGTTTCTTCGAGTCCTTCGCGCCCTTCAGCTCTTTACGATACAATATCTGGACGGCGCCCTCGGCGCCCATCACCGCGATCTCCGCCGTCGGCCACGCGTAAACCATATCACCGCGCATATGTCGGTTCGACGTTACGGCGTACGCGCCGCCGTACGACTTCCGGGTGATGACGTGGACCTTGGGGACCGTCGCCTCGGCGTACGCGTACAACAACATCGCGCCGTGCTTGATTACGCCGCGCCACTCCTGGTCGGTACCGGGGAGGAACCCGGGCACGTCCGAGAACGTAACGACCGGCAGGTTGAAGCAGTCACAGAAACGGATCATCCGCGCCGACTTCGCAGATGAGTCTATGTCAAGGCACCCCGCCAGTACCGCCGGCTGGTGCGCGACGATACCCACCGGCCGGCCGGCGAAGCGGGCGAACCCTGTTACGTGGTTCGGCGCGAAGTCCGCGTGGGTCTCGAAGAAGTCACCGTCGTCCACCGCCCGCGTTATAATGTCCTTCATATCGTACGGCTGGTTGGGCGACTCGGGGACGATGTCGTCCAGCTCCCGGTCCATCCGCGCCGGGTCGTCGTTCGACGCGCGGACCGGCGGGTCCTCCATATTGTTCTGAGGAAAGAACTGGAGCAGGCGCCGAATCTCCCGCAGGCACTCGAACTCGTCTCCCGCGACGACGTGGCAGACGCCCGACTTGGACGCGTGCACCCGCGCGCCGCCCAGCTCCTCGAACGTTACATCCTCGTTCATCACGGTCTTGATAACGTCCGGGCCGGTCAGGAACATATGGCTCGTCCCGTCGACCATAAAGGCGAAGTCGGTTACGGCGGGCGAATATACGGCGCCGCCGGCGCACGGGCCCATAATCGCTGAAATCTGCGGGACAACGCCGGAAGCCAACGTGTTCCGCAGAAAGACCTCGGCGTACGCGGCGAGCGAGTCGACCCCCTCCTGTATCCGGGCCCCGCCCGAGTCGTTTAACCCGACCATAGGCGCGCCGGTCTTGAGCGCCAGGTCCATCACCTTGCATATCTTCTCGCCGTGGGTGCGGGAAAGGGTCCCTCCGAAAGCGGTAAAGTCCTGGGCAAACACGTACGTCAGTCGCCCTTCGACCAGGCCGTAACCGGTAATGACCCCGTCGCCGAAGGGCTTCCGGCCCTGCATCCCGAAGTCGTGGCACCGGTGGACGACCATCTGGTCGAGCTCCTGGAACATCCCGTCGTCGAAGAGGATGTCGAGGCGCTCGCGGGCCGTCAACTTGCCCTTCTCGTGCTGCTTTTCTATTCGTGCGGCGTCGCCCTCAACGGCCTTCTGTCGGAGCTCGGCCAACTTCCGATATTTATCTTCGTTCGGCATCAAAAATTTCAGCTCGATTAACAGCGTTAACAGCTACGCGATAGAGGTTCTCCGTAAATCGTTCCCTTGCGTTTCTTCGGGCCGAGATAAGGTTCGGCCCCTACACAGCTTTCCGAAGTAGGCGCTTAACCTACGGCCGATTGGATATAGCCCACTATCTCGTCGGTGTTAGTACCGGGACCGAACAGTTGCCCGATTCCTTCTCCGCCCAACGCTTCGATATCGTCTTCCGGGATGATGCCGCCGCCGGTTACCAGAATATGGTCGGCGCCCCGCTCGGCGAGAAGCGCCTTCACCCGCGGGAACATCGTCATATGAGCACCCGAGAGTATCGAAAGCCCTACTACGTCCACGTCCTCCTGGACCGCCGCCTCGACGATGGCCTCGGGCGTCTGGTGGAGCCCGGTGTAAATAACCTCCATCCCGGCGTCACGGAGCGCCCGGGCCACTACCTTGGCGCCCCGGTCGTGCCCGTCAAGCCCAGGTTTCGCGATTAATACTCGTATTTTTTTGGCCATAGGTGAACCTCTAAGATAATCCGTTTCCCGCCGTTCGTATCCAATATCTTTCCGATTTATCGGACGGTCAAAGGAAGTCCTAGTTCCTTTCTCGATTCAAGACAACCTTCTATCGCTTCACATATATTATCAAGAGCTTCCGCTTCGGTTTTACCTTGAGAGACGCACCCCGGTATTACCGGACATTCCACGACGAACATCCCCGTTTCATCTTGATATATCGTAATATCAAACTTCAAATTACTACCCCCTTCGCCGTTCGATAATACTAAGTAATAATTATCAGAATATCGGCCGCTCTTTGTACTCGCCGAACTCCTCGCGGAGCACGTCCAGGGTTTCGCCCAGGGTCGCGTACGCGCGGGCGCACGCGAGGAAGTGAGGCATTAAGTTGGTCCCGTCGCGGGCCGCTTGCCTCAACCCGCCGAGAGCCTTTTCGACTTCTCCGGCCGAACGCTCCGACCGGACCCGGGCCAGCCGTTCCATCTGTATTCGCTCCACTTCCGGGTCGATCTTCAGGACGTCGATAGTCAGTTCTTCGTCCGGGATTTCGTACTTGTTCACGCCTACCACGACCCGTTTGCCCTTTTCAATTTTCTTCTGGTACTCGAAAGCCGCGTCGGCTATCTCCTGCTGGAAGAACCCGGCGTCGATCGCTTTCAAGACGCCACCCAGCTCGTCGATCTTATGGAAGTACTCCTCGGCCTCCTCCTCCATCTTGTCCGTCAGCGACTCTACGAAGTACGAACCGGCCAGCGGGTCGATCGTGTTCGCGACGCCCGACTCGTACGCGATTAACTGCTGGGTTCGCAGGGCGATCAGGACGGCTTTTTCGCCCGGCAGGGCAAGCGTCTCGTCCATAGAGTTGGTATGAAGGGACTGGGTCCCGCCGAGGACGCCGGCGAGCGCTTCCAACGCCGTCCGTACGATGTTGTTTTCCGGCTGTTGAGCCGTAAGGCTGCACCCCGCCGTCTGGGTATGAAAGCGCATCAGCCACGAGCGCGGGTCGCGCGCGCCGTAGCGTTCCTTCATGTGCCGCGCCCAGATGCGCCGGGCCGCCCGGTACTTGGCAATTTCCTCAAAGAAGTCGAGGTGCGCGTTGAAGAACAGGCTGAGCCTGGGCGCGAACTCGTCCACATCCAACCCGGCCTCGATGCCGGCCTCGACGTACGCGAACCCGTCGGCCAGCGTGAAAGCCAACTCCTGGACCGCCGTAGAGCCGGCTTCTCGGATATGGTACCCCGAAATCGAAATAGTGTTCCACTTGGGGACGTTATCCCCACAAAACGCGAAGATATCGGTAATTATCCTCATCGACGGTTCCGGCGGGAATATCCACGTCTTCTGGGCTATGTACTCCTTCAGGATGTCGTTCTGGATGGTCCCGCGGAGGACGTTAGAGTCTACGCCCTGCTTTTCGCCGACGGCGATGTAGTAAGCGAGAAGGAGCCCGGCCGGCGCGTTTATCGTCATCGACGTAGATACTTTATCTAACGGAATCCCGTCGAAGAGGACCTCCATATCGGCCAGGGACGATATGGCGACGCCGCACTTACCAACCTCGCCCTCGGACCGGCGGTGGTCCGAGTCCCGGCCCATTATTGTCGGGAGGTCGAAAGCGACGGATAATCCCGTCTGCCCATGGTCCAGCAAATATTTATACCGGGCGTTGGTATCTTCGGCGGAGCCGAAACCCGAGAACTGGCGCATAGTCCACAAGCGCCCCCGGTACATATTGTCCTGGACGCCCCGGGTATAAGGGTATTTGCCCGGCGTACCGAGCTGCTCGACATAGTCGAAGCCTTCAAGGTCCTCGGGCGTATAGAACGGCTTTATCGGCCGCCCGCTTACCGTCTCGAATAACGCGTCCCGCTCTTCCCGTCCGGCGGCCCGCTCCTCCCACTCTTCTATTATATCTCGGAGATGTGTTTGACCCTCTACAGCCATTACCGGCCCCTTCGTTTAAGGAACAAAGCGTACGTCCTTATTATAGCATTAATCCGACTAGCGCAGTATATGGTTTGCGATAACCAGGCGCTGGACTTCGCTGGTTCCCTCGTATATCCTGGTGATGCGCGCGTCGCGGTAGATATGTTCGATATCGGAGAAGTCCCCGCAGTAACCGTACCCGGCGTGGATCTGCATCGCGCAGTCGGCGCAGAAGTCGGCGGTCTCGGACGCGAATAGCTTCGCCATAGCCGCCTCTTTGCCGAACTTTACGTCTTCGTCCTCCATCATCGCGGCGCTGTAAGTGAGAAGCCTGGCCGCCTGGAGCCGCGTCGCCATATCGGCGATCATCCACTGAATCGCCTGTAACTTCGCTATAGGTGCGCCGAACTGTTCGCGCTTCTTCGAGTATTCGACCGATTCGTCGAAAGCCCGCTGGGCGATCCCGACGGCCTGGGCGGCTACGCCTACGCGCGCGCCGTCCAGCGTGGTCATCGCGACGCGGAAACCCTTGCCGACTTTAGCGAGCAAGTTTTCCTTGGGTATCTTTACGTCCTTGAAGTACAATCTGCCGGTGGTTGACGCGCGGATACCGAGTTTATATTTAAGCACTTCGGTGGAATAGCCGGGGTCGTCCGGCGTATCGAATATCAAAGCGCTGACCTTACCTTTCTCCAGAGGTTGGTCCTCGTCTTTTAATATCCGGCATATTATAACAACGACATCGGCGACGTTCCCGGAAGTTATAAATATCTTATCGCCGTTGACCAGATAGTAATCGCCTTTGTCCACCGCGGTCGTATGTTGGTTAGCGGCGTCGGAACCGGCTTCCGGCTCCGTAAGGGCGAACGCGCCCTTTATCTCGCCCTTGGCCATAGGCGGCAGGTACTTCTTCTTCTGTTCGTCCGTTCCGAACGCTTCTATGGGATAGGACGCCAGGACGGCTACGGCCATTACGATACCGATCGCCGCGTCGTACTTGGACATTTCCTCAATCAGGGTGGCGTAGCGTATTTTTGATTCGTCCAGGCCGCCGTACTCCTTAGCCGTCGGGAAACCGACGAAGCCGGCTTTCGCCATTTTCTGGAAAATCTCTTCCGGGAACTCGGGCGGTCGGCGGTCCCACTCCTGATGATAGGGTACGACGTGCTCTTCGCAGAACTCCTTCACCATATCCCGGATCTCTTGTTGCTCCGGTGCCCAGTTGTAAACCATTGAGGCCCCTTTCCTATCGGGTTACGGTTAAACCGGTTTTAAGACCGGCTTAATTCATCTATATCGAAAGCTTTCGAAATCTTTTCGGCTTCGCGGTAAGGGGTGCTATCTCGACCCAGTATACGCGTTACGGCCGCGTCAACCGCTTCTTCGAAACCGTTCGAGCCCGTCACAGCGCCGATTATTTCGCGCTTCAACAGCTCCATTAACTCGCGCTTCGCCCTCGCGCGGTGCCTTTCCGCGCCGATACCGACCGATTTTATATAACCGCTATGTTCTTCTACAGCCGCCAGAACTTCCTCGGTCCCTTTACCGTCTCGCGCGACAGTCGGTATCACCGGGACTTCCCAGTCGCTTTCGTCCGCGGGTTTCAGCTCCAGTATAACCCGTATCTCGCGGCAAGCCCCGTCGGCCCCTTCCCTGTCGGCCTTGTTCATCACGACTATATCGGCTATCTCCATAAGGCCGGCCTTCATCGCCTGGATACCGTCGCCCGACTCAGGGACCAGTACAACAATAGTCGTATCGGCGGCGCCGGCGATATCCAGTTCAGATTGGCCGACGCCTACGGTTTCGATGATTACCCGGTCTTTCCCGAACGCATCCATCACCATCGCGACTTCGCGAGTCGAACGGGCAAGGCCGCCCAGGGAACCGCGGGTTCCCATCGAGCGTATGAACACGCCCGGGATGTTCCCGACGTCGTCCATCCGTATCCGATCGCCCAGTAGCGCGCCGCCGGTGAAAGGACTGGTGGGGTCAACGGCGATTATTCCGACGGTTTCACCGTTACCCGAGTAAACCGCCGCCAACCGGCCGACGAGAGTGGACTTCCCGGAGCCGGGCGGCCCGGTTACTCCGAGACGTAAGATATGCTTGGCGCCCGGGTACACTCTGTGAAGCAGCTCTTCGTAACCGGGCTTTTCGTCTTCTATTACGGAAATCGCCCGCGCGAGCGCCGCTTCGGCGCCGGCGCTGAAACGTTCCAACAACTCGTCCAAGTCCAGTTCCCGGGCCATTAGTACTCGACGCCTTCGCGGGCGGGAACGCCGTTTTTATAATGGTGCTTGACTTCTCGTACTTCGCTCACAAGGTCGGCGGCTTCGATCATTTCAAGATGGGCGTCCCTGCCGGTAAACACGAGTTCAAGCCCCGTCGGTTTGTTATATACCAACTCGAGTACGGGCCGGAGTTCTATCAGCCCGAAGTCCAACGCCACGTTTATCTCGTCGGCTATTATCATATCGTAATCGCCGGACTTGACGTTTTCCTCCAGTAAACGCAAAGCATCTCGGGCCATTTCAATATCGACCGGATCGGGGTTCTCCCTCGATACGAAGGTTTCGCGGCCCATCTGTACGATGTCGAAACCGTCGAGTTTCTCGGACGCCGCCAATTCGCCGTAGTCGATGCGGCCCTTCATAAATTGTATTACGAGTATTTTACGCCCGTGCCCCCAGGCGCGCAACGCCTGGCCGAGCGCGGCGGTGGTCTTCCCCTTACCGTCGCCCGTATATACCTGGAACGTACCTATCCGCTTATCGTTCAATAGGTTGTATTATCCGACCTGATATCGTTGCCCATGACCGAAAAAACTCGTCGGCGAAAAGGGGCTATTTTTATCACGATTATTGTAAGGTGTCAACTGAAAACCCGGAACCGGTCGCGGTTGGATGACGACGAAAACGCTTGACTTCCACGCCCCTTTTTATTACTTTTGACACAAGGCTTATTCGTCTTTATAAGATTTTACGGGTTTTATGAACCAGAAGGAGGATACGCATGAGGAAATGTTATATTGTAATCATCGCTGCGCTGGCCGTCGCCGCTTTTAACGCCGGGGCGGCGGTTATGGCACCAGCCGGCGGACCGGAGCCCGGCCTGGGTATCAACCCCACATACGGGACGGCCGGTATGCTCCGGACGTTCTCGGCGGAAACGTTACCGGGAGAAGAAGGCGTAGCCAGTATAGGCGTTACGATACTATCGGCCGAAACGTGGATAACCGATATACCGGGTAAAAACAACGTCGACCTTTACTGCTTCCCCACCTTCGGCTTGACGGTAGCACCTGTAAGGCAGTACATCGAAATAGCGGGCCACGTCCGCGCCGCACTGCACTATGTCGACCCGGTCGAAGATACGAAGACGAAAAACATGGACCTCGGCGATATGAACATGGCCGTCAAGGGCCACTTTACCGGCGAGAAGCAAACGTGGGCCAGCCTGGGCGCGATCCTGACGGTCGATTTCCCGACCGGCAAGGACGACGATTACAGCACGCTGGAAGACGAGAGGACCAACCCCATAGCCGAAGGCGAAAAGAACTTCACTTTTATGGGGCTGGCGAGTAAGCGCTTCATGAACAGCCGCCTTATCGTAAACCTTAACTTCGGCTACCGGGTCCGTACGGGCGAAACCGAATACCTACTGCGTAAAACTACCGGTTCAAACCGTTTCGTCCCTATGTCCCGGCCGGACGAGCTCGTCTACGGCGTCGGTATTGACGTCCGGCCGCTGACTATCTTCTCGATAATCACCGAGTTCACCGGCAGTAAAACCGGGGCGTTCGACACCGTGGCCGATACGTCTATGGTCCTTAACCGCGACACGAACTTCGAAGGTACGCTTGGCATACGCCTGAACAGCACCGACGGGTTCTATATGGGCCTGGGCGTCACGAAGCGTATCAGCGACGGCTGGGGCCCATACAGCGGCCCGGACTATAAAGCGTTCATTCAGATGAGCGTGGACCTGAAACCGTTCGCCGGAGACCGGGACAAAGACGGACTCAACGACAAGGAAGACGCCTGTCCCGACGACCCGGAGGACTTCGATAACTTCGAGGACTGGGACGGCTGCCCCGAACCCGACAACGACAAGGACGGCATACTCGACGTCGTCGACCATTGCCCGAACGACCCTGAAGACTTCGACGGCTTCGAAGACGAAGACGGTTGCCCCGACCCCGATAACGACAAAGACGGCATACTCGACATCAACGATAAGTGCCCGAACGACCCCGAGGACTTCAACGGCTTCGAGGACGAAGACGGCTGCCCCGAAGGCGGTCCGGAGATCGAGGTTAAAGAATTCGAGCTCAGAGACCTCAGGTTCCAACCGGATTCGTCGGAGCTGGTCGAAGGTTACTACGCGTCGCTCGAGAAGGCCGGCGAACAGCTCAAGAAACATCCGGAAATCACGGTTACCATCGAGGGCCACGCCGCAGAGACCGGACGCCCCGGCTTCGAACAGAGCCTGTCCGAGGAACGCGCGCAGACCGTCAAAGACTACCTGGTCAGGAACTACGGCATTGACGCCAGCCGAATCAAGACCGTCGGTTACGGTTCCACTAAACCGATAGCCAGCAACGCGACGTCGGAAGGCAGAAAACAAAACCGCCGGATCGTTTATAAGGTAAATTAACAAAACCGGCATCCACACGAAAGGAGGGCCTTTCGGCCCTCCTTTTTCCTTTTGCGTTGGGAACCGCTAACCTAGTTTT
>CBDUXC010000047.1:0-9434 GCA_965371065.1 uncultured bacterium | reverse complement strand
AGATGGGGCGCCCGTTCTCCGGTTCGACGGAGAAAAGAACCCAACAAACTTCGCCGCCGTAAAAGGGTACAGACGGGTCAATCTCCCGCGTATCCGAACTCAAAGTGTCCGGGACATAAGGTCCGTACGAGTACAACGAGCCGTCGAAATCCGGTATTCCGCCGTCGTCCGGACAGATGTAGAGGGTAGTCTCGTTATCGCCGTCAGGGTCGTAGTTCCATAGGGAGTCTACGTAAACGACCTCGTAGCTGTTGGGCCAGGTATCGCCCAAGTTGTCCGTCGGGTCGAAGTCCACACCGGTGAAACCGCCAGCCCGGAACGTCCACTACCATATCGGGTCGCCGTAGTAGTAGAAGTGGAAGTCGCCGCTGCCTATCTCGGCCGAACGGTCTTTTTTTATTTCCGTTGGGGACGCGCCAAAGACGGCCGCGTAACTCCCTTGTATCGTTGGCAAAAATGTCAATAATATCAAAACGCTCTTCCCTGTCCCGCTTCCTTTCGGTTCTCTAGAAAAGTACGCAACCACGTCGCTTCATTATAATAAAACCATATACAAAAACAACCCGCCTTTCGGCGGGTTGTCGTAACTACGCATTATTACTTGTTACTACTGATACAGAGCCTTGATACCGCCGTAGGAACTGGTATCAACGACCGTATCGTCGGTATCGTCGGCGTACACGTCTACAGCCCAGTCGACTTGTTCGGGAGACTCCATCAGTTCCCAGCTGTAGCCGTCTTCGCTAAGCCAAGAATGACCGGAGTTGCCGTCGCCGTCAGAAATCGGGTGTCCTACTGAGGGCTCTATCGAGAAAAGTACCCAGCAGATGGCGCCCGCACCGAACGGAACGGGCGGCGTAATTTCCTGGGAATCCTGGGATGTAAAATAGACCGGCTCGAACGGGCCGTAGGTGTAGTACGGGTTGTCGAAATCGGGTACTCCGCCGTCGTCGGGGCAGATGTAGAGCGTCGTCTCGTAAGCGCCTTCTTCGGCGAAGTTCCAGAACGAATCCACGTAAGCGACTTCGTAGGCGTCGGATGTGGTGTCGCCCGCGTTATCGTTCGGGTCGAAATTCACGCCGGTGAAACCGCCGCCCGGAATTGTCCAATACCACTGAGTATCTCCGTAATAATAGAAGTTGTACGTACCGGAACCCGGCAGCGGATCGCCCGGATCGGCGGTCGCCGTAACGCTATCAGAGAACATAGCGGCAGAAGCAACCGTCGCCACTACAAACAATCCAACTACTAAAAAAATGCTCGTCCTCATTATCTCTCCTCTCTATGGTTGAACAGATCAGTTAGTAACGAGCGTATAACAGACCGTATCATACATCAAAGAAAACTGGAAATCAAGTAAAAAAAACGAGCGATTAGCTTTTTCCTCTCCGTTACGTAAAGGCCGAAAACTATTAAACCCCGCCTATTTCGGACGACCGTGGGCTGCGATTAATAGCCGAGGGCTCTTTTCGTTTGTGCAACCACGCCGCACGTTCACGCGCTAACGGTAGTCCAAGACTATATCCCATTAGGTTATCTTACGTGTAACGGCTTACGCCCGGAGTCATCGGTCTACAACCGTTCAAAATAGCCTTATTACGCGTATTACGTCATAACCAACGAAAAAACCGGCGGAGTCCGTATCTTCAAGCTCTTGACACACCGCGTTTTAACAGTTACTATCGCCTAAAAGCGGTCCGCCGGTAAAAACGGCCAGACCGTTTCTCACGAAACCCCGCAGGTATAAAACGAAAAAAGGTTTTTCGCATTTAACCTCGGCCGCGCGTATGAACGTACCGCGTAAAATCCTGTATATAGACACCGCCCTCCGAATATGGGGCGGCCAACGCAGCTTATACGAACTAATAAGCAACCTTGACCGCGGGCGGTACGTCCCTATAGTCGCCGTCCCGGAAGGTTCGCAAACACTAAAACTCTATGGGGAGCTGGCGGAAATATATACGTTTCCGGCTCATTCGGCCGTTGAGGGGCGCCCGATAAAACCTTTTCCGGCGCTCCGCTCAATAAAATTCATATCGCGGTTAATCAGGGACATAAAACCCGACGTTATACACGCCAATACTTTTCTCGCCGCTTTGTTCGTTTCTCTTATACCGTTTCTAAACGTCCCGTGGATATTACACCAGAGAGATTTTAAAGACCACGGCGTCCTGAGCCGCTGGGCGGGGCGCCGGGCCTCGAAAGTTATCGCCATAACGAAAGCAACGGCCGCACGTTACGAAAATATACGATTAAAACGGCCCGTAACAATAATTACCCAGGGCGTCGACATTTCGTTCACCGAACGAATAGCCGAAACGAATTTCAGGTCCCAACTGAGAGAAAAGCTCGGTTTAAGCGAGGATAACGTCCTGGTCGGAACGGTCGCGACTATTTCGACCCGTAAATCGCAACATGAGGTTTTAGAGGCGGCCGACCGGCTCAGGGAGATCCCCGGCCTATACTTCGTCTTCGTAGGTGCGACGTACCGACCCGGCGACCAAGATTACCTGGACCGGCTTCTGACGATGCGTTCCGAATTAGGTTTGGAGGACCGAGTTTTTTTCGAAGACTATACCGACAACCTGGCGGACATATTCGCGTCTATTGATATAATGGCTCACCCGGCGAAATTAGAGGGCCTCGGGCGGGTAATTTTCGAGGCTATGGGCTCCGGCGTCCCTATTTTAGCTCGCGGCGACTGCGGCCCGGCGGAAGTGATAGAACCCGGCGTCGACGGCGTCCTTTTCGAACCTGATAACTTCGAGGATTTCGTGAGAAAACTGCGCCGTCTCGTCGAAGACAAAAACTACAGGCGGTCCGTTTCGGCGGCGGGGAGGGTAAAAGTAACCGAGGAGTTCACCTTAGAAAAATCCACGGCCCGAATTCAAGGGGTTTACGACGTTCTAATCGAAGGTTTCAGCGGCGTTTAACCGCTAACGCTTCCTCATACACTTTACCGTACTGTTCGGCGGTCTTCTTGATGTCGAATATCGCCGCCCGTTTCTCCGCTTTTCCCGAAAGTTCACGGGCTTTTCGTTCGTCGGTAAGTATAGAGATTATCGCCGATGCCAGTTCTTCAGGGTCGCCGGGTTTAACGAGGACTGCTGCATCACCAACTACTTCCGGTATACCGTCTACCCTGCTCGCAACTATCGGCAAACCTAAGGCCATAGCTTCAACTGCGACCAGTTCAAAGGGAGCGTGTAAACTCGGTAAACAATATAGATCGGCTTTAGATAAAATAGGAAAGGGATTAAGCCTTCGCCCCCAAAAGAGGACTGCATCGCCAAAAGGCGCGGCTCGGGACTTTAACTCGTTCGACATCTCGCCGTCGCCAATGAACCAGAGATTGGACGAAGGTATTTCGTTCTTCACGAATGAGAAAGCGTCTAATAATACTTGAGCACCTTTTTTCGGAACCAATCTACCTAAAAAACAGACCACGGGGGCTTTCATATCGGTACGGCATTCGGATGACGCCCGCGCGGATAAACGCACATTACTTAAATCCACCCCGTTGTATATAACGTGGAAGGTCCCCGGTTTAAGCCTTAACCGCTGTTCTACACCCTCGGCCATCGACCTGGTTATCGTTACCAGGGCATCGGTCCGCCGCGTGAGATGGCGGTCTAGAATAAGCGAAAGATACGTCCGCTTCCGGAGAAAGTTATGGTATGTAGATACTTTAACCGCACTTCTTGGCGCCGCCAAGCGGGCTATCAACCCCGGGTTCCCGTGGACGACGTCCACTTCCAACTCACGCAGCAAACGCGACAGACTACGCACGGCTCCCGGAACGTTCTTAATGTTCCTGCCTAGTTTGATTACGTTTACGCCGTATTCGGCGGCTTCTCGTTCCAGCGGGCCGCCGCCTTCTACACATATCAAAACCGGATCGAAACGGCCCGGGTCGAGATGGGCGCAAAGCTGAATCGATAGACGTTCAATCCCGCCCATAGCCAGGTTTACCACTACGTTCGCGACTTTTACCTTATTCCCCACGATTTATTCTCGTCGTACGGCGAAACTTGATATAACCGCTTCCACTTCTCGAGCGGCGTCGTCCCATGTCCGCTTCAATATAGGTATACGGCCGGCGTTCTCCCCGAGCTCCTGTCTTAACCCGGAATCGTTTATCAACGTTTGGATAGCGTCCCTCAACGCTTTAATATCGTCCGGCGGGACCAGAAGAGCCGTCTTACCGTTTTCGAAAATTTCAGGTATTGCCCCGCCGGTAGTAGCCACTATCGCCAATTCGTTTGCGGCGGCTTCTAAGAATACGATACCAAAACCTTCGTACGGCGACGGCAGGGTGAAAATATCCGTTTCAGAATATAAAGCCGAAAGGCGTTCTTGGGATACGTGACCCAAAAACTCGACTCTATCGCTAATCCCTAACGTTTCGGCTAAACCGACTAAATACGAATAGTAACGAGGCCAAAGCTTATAATCACCGGCTATCTTTAAAACGAACTTTTCTTTTACGCCGGATAAAGCTTTAAGCAATATATCGTAACCTTTCGTTTCGTCCACATACCCGACGGTTAAGATATTGACGGCCCCGGTTCCTATTTGACGCTTCGGTTTTTCCGCGAATACCAATTCAACCCCCGGGTATACGACCGATATCCGAACCGGCGAAACTCCAAGCGCAATGCATTGGTGCTTAACGCACTCACTTATTGCGATTATCCTATCCGGCGTATACAAACAGAGCTTATCGATTAACTTCCGAACGGTAATCGGTAAGAAAAAGGACCGTCTATAATATATCCCGTGTACTATCAATATAATAGACCGTTTCAAAAAGAGTCTGGTTAGTAAAAGCGGTACAAAAACGCGAGTTTGCAACCCGTGGCTTACGAATATAATCGTATCCTTATCGGTTTTCATAAACCGCCGAAAATACGGTAACCAAGCGAGGGGGGCCCGACGAAAGAATTTAGGAATGTCCATTTCGGGGAATAGTATTACGCGGTAATTTTCCGATTGAAGATATCGGTATATTTCTAAGTTGAATTTCTCGCCGCCGCGTTCCGCGGGGTCGATACGCGATACTACGAAGAGGATTTTCTTTACGCCAATAGATGAATTCATTACTATTCAAGGACCTTTCAAGGATATTTCCCCTTTTTCCTATATAAAAAATCCGACCAAGCGTTAACTATCGCAAGCGCGCCGCCGACGTTCTGACCCTTCGTTACAAGGGCCGTTTGTAAAACGGCGTCCTGGAAAAAAGCCCGCGTAAACCCTAGCCACCGCTTCTTCGAATATTTAAATACCATCTCCAGACGATTACGCTTCAAGTAGTACAACACTTTCGACGACCTGAATTTTTCGCCTAAAGTCCGCGGCGCGTGATGTACGAGCGGCGCTCCCGGGACGTAAACCGTCTCGTAACCGAGCGCTTTTATCCTCAGCGACAGGTCTGCATCCTCGTAATACATAAAGAACTCTTCCGAAAAACCGCCGGTCGCCGCGGCGACCTCCGCCGGCATCATAAACGCGCAACCGACGACGAACCCGACCGGACGTACCGTGTCGGGCGCGTAAGACGCTTGAAACCCCTGGAGGTCGTGGCGTGGCCGCATATCTATCGGGTCCAGGCAACCGACGGCAGCCCAGATAGTCCTACCGTCGCCGTATAATATTAGCGGCATATAAGCGCCGTATCCAAGGTTAGTCGCGACAGAGCCCCAAAACTTCTCCAGGAACTCCGGTGCCGGTTCCGTATCTGTATTCAACAACAGAATCCAATCAGCCCCTTCGGCGAGCGCTTTTCTCATCCCCAGGTTATTACCGGCCGCGTATCCCAGGTTTTCGCCGGGCTCAATTAAAGTAACCCATTCATACTTGTCGCGAACCATGTCGGCAGTCCCGTCGCCGGGGCTGTTATCCACCAGTATTACGCCTGCCGGCGGCGACGTCTGCCGCTTTATCGCGTCCAATACGCGTTTTGCGTCGGAGCGTTGGTTATAATTAACCAGTATTATATATATCTTTGGGGTCAAAACCGTGGGTAAAAAACGACCGGGAATATACCATACGGGAATTTGCTAAACAAGGACGTTAAACGTACCCGCGTAACCTAAGCCAAACCCGACAATCTCCTCGCTATCCACTCCACCGAAAGAAGACCCAAGAACACCGTCAAACCCAACCATAACGGCAACAACGGCGTCGAAGTCGCCACCGTTTCCGAAGGCGCAGCCGCTTCCAGCGTTTTGGAAACGTCCCGCGCGAACCGTTCGTCGGGACCGTTGGGGTAGAACCGGCCGCCCGATAGTTCGGCTAGCTTTATAAGGTTTATTCTGCCCGGTTCGCGGATAACTTTTTTATCTAATCTTTCGGTAACGTAGATATCCGTTTTATCGACCTCTAAACCGCCGTCGTCGAAGCGGCGCGCCGTAACCGTATACAATCCCGGTAGCTGCCCTTCCCATACGGCGGTCCATACGCGCGGACGTGATTCGGCGGCCGGTAGACGGACCGCTTTATTATCGGGTCCGCTTATAACTAGCGTAGGCTCTTCTGAAGATATAACATAAACCTCATTACGCACGCCTACTTCAGTAACCCGGCCGCCCACGGTAAGGCTCTCGTCGCCGCCGTAAAGGTACAACACCAAGTCGGCGGCGAACGCCTCTAGCCCCGCTTCTTCGGCCCCTCTGGAAAGCTCCCACCCGGCTAAACCACCGCCTGCGAGAAGTACAACCTTACCCCGGCCATACGGCATCCATAAAAGCACCGGCGAACCGCCGGACGTTTTCAATAAGGGGGTCGCGAACGGTTTAGGGTCGCCCAGTCCTAAAACGAAATCGAACTCTGGAACGGCCGACGGTCGGAACTCGGACAACGTTGCCCCCGGCCCCGCTGCGGGAACGCCGCCGCCCTCGAACGTTCCCGCGGCCGACGGCCATACGGGCGAAAGAGCCGCCAACGACCCAAGCGATAAGACTCGCGTATCCGGCGGGTAAGCGGAATAATATATCAACAACCCGGCGCCGGCGGTGACGTACCTCTCCAAATCCGCCGCGAACTCGCTATCGATAAACTCAGACCTCGGGTTGGCTAATATTATTACGTCAGCACCGGCAGGGCCGAAACCCGGCCCTGCGTCTATCGACTTACCGCCCATTAAATCCTGCTTGTAGTCGCACTCTATCTGTTTGTTGGCGGCGACGGCCCGCTTAAAAAACGCGGCGTCCGGGTCGGCCCACATAGAACGGAAATAAACGGAAATCGGCCCTTGCACCACCTCCGTCCACTTCCATACTGACGGGTATTCTTCTTCCGTCGTAATTTCGTAAAAATGTACGCCGGGTGTTTCGGCGGAAAGATATACCGTCGCTTCAGTATTACCGGCGCCCGGCGAAACGGTCCCCTCGGCCGCCGTCTCCTTTCCCTCGTAAACCGCGAAACCGACGGCGGTTTCGCTTGAGCCCGCGAACGTTATTCGCAACGGGAACCGCGTTCCGGGTAATACAAACCTGGGGGCTTCGGCCGAAACCGGGAAAACGCCGGACGCCGGTTCGGTCGACGGCGAAAAAACGTAAACCGGAAAAGAAGGAGTGGGGACTCCAGGCCATAAACCATCGCTAATGACCACGACGACCGCCGGTTCCTCCCGAGCGGCCACTTCGTCCAACGCCACGGCGAACCTCGAGTACGACCGGCTTTCCGTCGAGAGTAATTCTAACTGCGGTTCAGCTTCGTATAAAGCGTACAATCCGTCGGCGAATAAGTACGTACGCGGGTCGGCGCCTGTATCTTCGAGAACATCGATTATCTCGTCGTATATTTCGAAAGCGGCATTTTCCCGCCGTATACCCTCAGCGTTATTCGCATCCATACTTGCCGAACAGTCCACAAAAACGACAACGGGTTTATCCGTAGCCGTCGCTTTCTCGCTCACTGACCGTATCCCTGACAACGACATAATGAATACGGCAATCGCGGCCAGGCGGATACCCGCCGTACCGAAAGCCGCACCTGACAGTTTACGGTGAGAATAAACTACCCACGCGCCCCACGCCGCGGCCGCGACGGCGACGCCCGAGAGAACCACAATCGGTAAAATCGGAACCAACGGTTTAAAATCCAAACCCATTTTCCAATCCACCCAAGCGCGACGCGTGTAAAGGCTTTTCGACTGTAGATTATATATTACCATCCGGTATTTACAACACTTTTAAGGTATAGGCCCCGGCGCTCCTAACTTACGTAACCGTCCGAACCGGGCGGTTTCGCCAATACTTATTGAAAAAGTAAGGATACTGTGATATATATCCGTTCGATAAAGGGACAGACTAAATCCCCCTTATGTCGAACAAACGCGTTACATCGGGCCGACTTGCAAAAGTGGAGGAGCGTAGACGAGCGAAACGCGTCCGCATAATCGCGGGCGTAATCTCCATTATTATCGTCGTCGTACTTATCGTAGTAGCGGTACGACACCGGAACGCGATATTCAATCGCGGCAAAAACGAAACGGACACCGCCGAAACCGCGCCGGCGGAAGAAGCAGCCGAAGAAACGCCTACCGAGGAAACGCCTATAACTCCTGATACGTCCGAGCTTAAAGTGTACGTCGTTAACAATACGAAGGTACCTCAACGCTTCGGCAACGCGTTGACGGCTATCGAAAACTACAACGTAGAAAGCGAAGGGATTTTCACCATTGAAACGGAGAGACCGGAAATCCCTTACGCCGGGGGGACTACCGTATTATATCGCCCCGGATATAAAGAATACGCAGGTAAGATAGCGGACGTTCTCGGCGGCAGCATTAACGTAACCCAGGCCGATATTACGATAGTCTGCGGGCAGGATATATCTGAACTTATTCTTGAAGCGTTCGTGAAGGAAGGGCGACTAACCGAAGAAGTCCGGGTCGAAGTCTTGAACGGGTGCGGGATCGAGGGGGCCGCGGGAAAAACTAAAGAGCGCTTAGAGAGTAATGGGTACACGGTCACAGCCGTCGGAAACGCGACCGCTTTCGACTACGAAGAAACGGTTCTATTTGCGGCAGGAGGAGAAGAAGGGAAAGCCAAACGTATAGCCGACCTCTTCGGTATGGACGAAAAGAATATCCGGGAAACCGATTATGACATCAAGGTAATCGTCGGCGACGATTATTCGACATAAACGATGAAAGGGTTGCTCTTTTCTCTAGTTTCATCTTTCGGGCTGTCGGTAGCGCTGACGCCCGTTATAATATATTTCGCCAAGCGGTTCGGAGCGTTCGACCGGCCGAGGCCCGGCCACGTGCACGAACGTCCCGTACCTACGCTGGGCGGAATCGCCTTGTATATCGCTATTACGCTTCCGATCGCGGCCGCGATTATCCGCCGTTACATCATATCGGGCAACTACAATCCACACATATTGGGTTTAATCGCCGGGGGTTTTATCATTTTCCTGGTGGGCCT
>CBDUXC010000046.1:0-9436 GCA_965371065.1 uncultured bacterium | reverse complement strand
GGGAGAGGTATATTATAGCTTCGAAAAACCTGAAGACGCCGACGTAGGTATGGCTTACAACGGGAGTTATTTCTGGGCGTGCTATAGTATGGAAAACTACGTAGTTAAATTCGATAAAAACGGCGAGCCAGTATCATACTTTGACATACCGGAAGGCGTAGGCGGCCGAGGTATAACGTACGACGGCGAGGCTTTGTGGGTTAGCGTTTTTATCAACCCCGACGAAATCCGCGCATATCATTTAGACCTGAACGGCGTACAAATCCCGCCCGACGATTTCGAAATACACTACCTCGCGTACGACCTCGCCTGGGACGGTGAACACCTCTGGGCCGTAGCCGGCGCCGGGTGGGACTGTTATGCGTTATGTTACGACGTGAACACCGGCGACTTAATCACCAGCTTCCCCGTCGGAGACGACTTCTGGGAGACCGAAACCAAGTGTATAGCGTCGGACGGCGTATATATTTACACAATAGGGTGGGAAACGACAAACCCCAATTCCTCGTTTTGGATTTATAAATATTCGGAGACCGGCTACTTGATAGACCATATATGGACTTTAACAATGGACTGGCCTTGGGGTTTATCTTACTGGGAAGAGGGAATTACCAGCGTTAAACCGGCTTCGTTAGGTACGATCAAAGCTATATACAAATAAGGAGGAATACGTATGAAAACGCTATATACGATAACGGTATTAGGTTTTATTACGGTTATCCTGGCGACGACCGCCGGCGCCGACTTCAGCTACCCTAAGTTACCCTGGTACGAACGGTACTTCTTCCCCGTCGGCGTAAAATTCTCATACGAACTACCTCTGATACCCGACGACGGCGACTGGTCCGCGTGGAACTACCGGATGAACAACGAGATCGAATGGGAGAGCTTGACCGACTCGGGCTTCGATACGATAAGGTTCCTCGCGTATTACAAACCGCGGCTCGGCGGCTATTATTGGCGTGAAATAGGTAACCCGGGTGCTACCTGCTTCAATCGTAAATTAGAAGATATAGACAACGACGGGGTCCGGGACCTGGTCCAGGCGAACCGCTACGTGCTAGACCGGGTGAAGGACCTAAACGTCCGGACCCACTTCTGGCCCGGGGACTTTAATTACGTAATAGGTACCGATATCGGTGTGTATCGCGACGAGGACGAGAACTACCGCTATTATTGTTGGCCCGGAGAATGCGGCGGGCAGGGTGGTACTAGGCCACCTGACGGCCAAGGCGATATACGTTGGTGTTCCAGTAAACCCAACATCCGCAACGACATTATGGACTTCTACGAGGACCCGGACTACAGCCCGCCTTACGACATATACAACGACGTCATAAAGGAGTACGACGACCAGCCCAACGTTGTATGGTACGAGGTTCTAAACGAGCCTCACCCTTATGAGTTTACGTGTACGTCGGTATTAAACGAGTTCCTGGATATATATTCGCCCTCGACGCCCGGTCTGACGAACTCGGTCGACCGTACCGGCCACGTGGGCGAACATATCTACCCCGACGTTACCAACTTCTACGAATGGATGATATGCCGCACGGACCTGAAGATACACCTCGCGCGGAAGTACCCGTTCAGGACGAACAACCCGCCCAACTCGCGGGAGGTTTACTACGGTTTTATGGACCCCCAGTTTAACATCCAGGATTTCGGTTTTTACGGTCTTGAGAACCACCTTTCGCGGAGTCGGGCGACGTCGGTGAAATACTTTATCCCGTTCTGGCACTTCGCCGAGGTCTCGGACCATGCGTTCGCAGGAGGCTCGAAACCCAACCGTCAGTCAACTCCCCGCGAGCTGAGGGCCGAAGTAAACATGGCCTTGACGTACGGTGCTTCCGGCATATTCTACTACACGCCTTACGACCACAGGTATTTTAAGGAAGTAGAGGGAGAAGCCGTTCGGAACGTTCTGGTAAGGTCGATGCTCGATATAGACGGCGACGTCAAGAACTGGAACTACTTCGACGGGCAAGAACACGAAGGGTACGAGGAACCCGACTACTTCGCCCCCACGGGTATACCCTACCAAACCCTCTACAACGAGCTGGTTGATATCAACACCAAACTCCACCACGTCCGCAACACGCTCCAAACCACCGTCTCCCTCGACGCGTTCCACTCCTTCGACCTCGCCAACTCCCTTCCCCGGGGCTTGATACTTGACTACGAGGGCAACAGGACCGGGCGCCAGTGGTACTCGCCGGACTACACCGAGGAGACCGACTTCCTCGACCTCGGGACCTTCGTGTGTCCGTACACCGGCGTACGGTACTTCGCCGTGTCGGACCGGTTCTGCAACTGGCCGCCGGCCACGTACCCGGACCCGACCGAAAAAGACGTCGCGACGGTCCGGCACCCCGGGCGGGTCATAACTGACATTTATTACGACCTGGACGATATGCCTTACAACGATATCTATACACCGGTCGAAGGGTGGGACCACGACTCGGGCGTGAGCGAGTTCGAGTTCCGGCTCGACAACGCCGACGGCCGTGTTTTCAAGCTAGACCCCTGTCTCACGTTAGCCCCCGGGTTCGAGTGGGTCGAGAACCCGGGCAACGTCTGGGACTACGACGGCGGTTACGCTTGGGTTCCTGGCGTCGTGGACGACGTTTCCCGCAAGGGGAACAACAGCCTCAAGTTGGATAAGCGTGAAAGCGGCGGCACTTGGGTAGTCACCAATGGGACTATGTTGAACATCGCCGGCATAGGCGTCGGGCCGTTCGACGTGGCGCCCGGCGCGACTTACCGGGCCTCCGGTTACATAAAGGCCGACCCCGGGTGGGACGGTTCGGCCAAGATCCAGGTAGGCTGGTATAACCTGAACAACTGGCCGGTGGACCTGTTGGCCGAGACGCCTTCGGTGAACGCCGAAACGGATTGGGCCGGCTCTGACGGTTGGGTTTACGCTTCCGTTGACTTCAAGGTTGAGAACATACCGCCGGCCGCGAAGAAGATCGGGCTGAATTTGGCCCTTGTAGGCGGCACCGGAAACGTATGGTTCGACGAGGTGCGTCTTGAACCGTTAAGCCGGGTCTTCAACGGCCACTTCGAGCACGACGGCGGGGACTGGTGGACCGGACCCGTCTTCGGTTGGGGATACAGCTTGGGCTCGCCCGGGCAGAAGTACTGGCGCTCCTCGCCCGGCTACTACGGCGACTACTGCTTGAAGGTAGGCGCCAAGGACTTGGTGGATAACGTCGTGCGGAACGACGAGAAGCTCTATCTCAGTAAAGGAACCAACTACAAGGTTACGGGCTGGGCTAAAAAGGAAACCAATTGCCCCGAGGCGAAGGTGATTGTAGAGTTCTACGTAAGTAACGGCGATATGTTCAAAAAGAAGTCGAAAACCGTTCCGGCGGGGGGCGATTGGCACCAGTTAAATATCTCGATAACGCCGGCCGATTGGGAAAACCCCGACCCCCATTATCCAATAGCCCCTGATACGCTGGCGGCATACGTAAGGATCGCGTGTAAAGTAGCAAGCGGTTCTCCCACCAAAAACGCTTATTTCGACAACATAGAACTAATCGAGACCAACCTCGTAGCAAACGGGAGCTTCGAGCTGGCCGAGGAAGGGCCCCACTGGCCGGACGGGTGGGACTATCCTATGGCGCCGATAGTACCTTCCGGCGACCCTGCGTGGTCGGCCCTCTACGACGCCGACAGCAAGTACGACCGGCGCTGCTAGCGCGTGAGGGCGTCAGACCAGAGTAACATCACCTACTCGTCCGAGACGTTCGTCCTGGAGTCGAACACCCAGTACCGGCTGTCGGGGTGGCTGAGGAACTTCGACGTTGAACTGGGCGTTAATAAATCTGAAGGATGTAAGCTGAAAATAAAACTTTACGACGGCTACGGTAACAGCCTGGACTCTTACGAGACGGAAGAGGTAAGGACCGAAGAAGAATGGACTTACAAGTACGTGGACTTTACGACCCCAGACGGCGAGATTGTCAGGTGCTTCGCCCGGGTAACCGTAATCGAAGAGACGGGGGCTTGTTCCAGCGCGGCCGACGGGATACGGGTGCTGCCGACGAGGATATTAGAATAACCCGTATTTAACACAGGTATTACTTATCTAAAAGGCTCGCGTATCGCGGGCCTTTTTTGATTCACGGTACGACGTTCCTGAAAACCTAAAATCCCTTGACACGGGCGGTTCCGTGGTGTATATTTTTCCGTAGGCGGGGCTGTGGCGCAGCTGGAAGCGCGTCTGAATGGCATTCAGAAGGTCAGGGGTTCGATCCCCCTCAGCTCCAAGCGAAAGGCGGGCGCAGGCGGCGGGTTTCCGGGCCTGTGCATTTTTACCTTAAAGGTACGGTATTATGAAAGGCGAAGGCTCAATGCAGCTAGTCCCCTGGGTTATCGAACAAACGGCCCGCGGCGAACGGTCCTACGACATCTTTTCCCGCTTGCTCAAGGAACACATCATCTTCATAGGCGCGCCGATAGACGACAACGTCGCGAACCTGGCGATCGCTCAGCTCCTTTACCTCGAAAAAGAGGACCCGGGTAAAGACGTGGTTATGTACATCAACTCGCCGGGCGGTTCCGTCTCGGCGGGGCTTGCCATCTACGACACGATGCAGTTCGTCCGCTCCGAAGTCGCGACATATTGCCTGGGGATGAGCGCCAGCATCGCGGCGGTGCTCCTCGCCGCCGGAACCAAGGGCAAGCGTTTTGCCCTGCCGCACAGTACTATACTCCTGCACCAGCTTTCGGCCGGTTTCTCGGGTCAGGCGTCGGACATAGACATTCACGCGAAGGAAGTGCTTCGGCTTAAAAAAGTGCTGAACGATATCTTAGTCGAACATACCGGCAAAGGTTATTCGGCCATCGAGAAGGATACGGACCGGGATTTGTTCATGACGCCCGAGGAAGCCATCGAGTACGGTATTATTGACGAGATAATCGTTCATAAGAAGAAGGACGAGGGTAAGAAGGCGAAGTGAAAGGCGAGCGGACCGACGAAAACCCGTACACCACGTGCGCTTTCTGCGAGCGAACCGAAGCCGAAGTCGGGCGCTTGATGGCCGGCTCGAGCGCCGCTATATGCGACGAATGCGTCCGGCTTTACACGCAGGTACTCCGGGACGACGTCGCGCACGAGTCGCCGTTGCCCGTGGACGCCAACTCGGTTTCGCCCGCCAAGATTTTTAACGCGATCGGGCAATACGTCGTTGGGCAGGAGCGCGCCAAGCGGGTCCTTTCGGTCGCCGTTTACAACCATTACCAGCGTATAAGCAATAAAGCGCGTATCGCCGACGAAGACGTGGAGCTCGAGAAGTCGAACATCCTGCTCGTCGGCCCGACCGGAAGCGGTAAGACGCTGCTTGCGCGAACGATGGCGAAGATTCTCCATGTCCCGTTCGCCATTGCCGACGCGACGACGTTGACCGAGGCCGGTTACGTGGGCGAGGACGTTGAGAACATCTTATTGAAGTTGTTGGCGGCCGCCGGCGGCGACGTCCGCCACGCGCAGGTCGGTATCATATACATAGACGAGATAGACAAGATTGGGCGGCGGGCCGAGAACCCGTCGGTAACCCGCGACGTCTCGGGCGAAGGCGTTCAGCAGGCGCTTTTAAAGATAATCGAGGGCTCGGTCGCGAACATCCCGCCGCAGGGCGGACGGAAACACCCGCACCAGACGTTTATACCTCTGGATACCACCGATATCCTGTTCATCTGCGGCGGGCACTTCGAGGGCCTGGACGGAATTATCTCGCGGCGGTCCGGCGAAACGGCCATAGGGTTCGGCGCAGAGCTGAAAGCCGATACGCTTAAGAAATCGCCGCTTTGGGACGAAATCGAGCCGGGCGACCTGCTCGAATTCGGGTTGATACCCGAGCTTATCGGGCGGCTCCCCGTCGTCGCGACCCTGGACGAACTGACCGAGGACGAACTGGTGACGGTGTTGACGAAGCCCCGGAACGCGATAATCAAGCAGTACGAGAAGATGCTGGCGCTGGAAGGAGTGGAACTTACCGTAACCGACGGCGCCCTCCAGGCGATGGCCCGCGCGACGAAGGACCGCGGCTCCGGCGCCCGCGGACTCCGGTCCATAATGGAACGTTTTATGACGGACGTGATGTTCGACATACCGGGTCGAGAGGACGTTGCGCGGGTGGTAATCGACAAAGCGACCGTCGAGAAGGACCGGGCGCCCAGAGTAATCGCCGTCGGCGGGTCGGAGATGGAGCTGGCGAGTTGAACCAGGTTAAACGTTTATTGACGGCCGGGGGGTACCCCGGTTTTTCTTTTACCTTGACTTCTCTTACTCGCCGGAATAAATTGAAACGAGAAGGTACCGTAACGATATGAAGGAGACGCAAGACAGCGCGGCCGAGGTTCCGTTCGTCTCGGTGATAATCCCCTGCCGTAACGAGCGGGACTATATTGGACGGTGCCTGGAGACGGTTTTTGCCCAGACCTGGCCCGCGGACCGCCTCGAGGTCATCGTCGTCGACGGTATGAGCGACGACGGTACACGCGATATATTGACTCGCCTCGTGAATAGTCACGCGAACCTGAAGGTGGTGGATAACCCCCGGCTCACCGCGCCTACGGCGATGAACGTGGGGCTGGACGCGGCAGAGGGGGAGTATATTGTACGGGTGGACGCTCACGCGGCGATACCGCCGAAGTACGTCGAGATCGGGGTGCAATACCTCGAGGAACATCCGGAGGTGTGGTGTGTCGGCGGACCGGTAAGTCGGATGGGCGCGGGGCCGGCTTCCGAGCTTATAGGGGTTGTTTACAACAGTATGTTTGCCACGGGCAATACCCATAAACGGGTGGGTCGTTACGAAGGGCCGACGGACCAGGTGGCGTACCCTATCTGGCGCCGCGACGTATTCGATAAAATCGGCCGGTTCGACGAGGACATGGTCCGAAACCAGGACGACGATATGGACGTACGGGTACTGAACGCCGGCGGGGTTATTTACCAACTCCAGAACCTACGGGCGACCTATTACGTACGCAGTAACGCAAGTAAAACGCTGCGTCAATTTTTCCAATACGCTTACTGGAAGCTTTTCGTATTGAAGAAGAACGGCCGTATACCGGACTGGAAGGCGGTGGTTCCGCCCGCGTTCTTCTTATCGTTAATCGTTTCGGGGATTATCGGCGGGTTCTGGCCGCCGGCGGCTTACGCGGCGTTTGGAATCCTGGCGGGTTACGTTCTCGCCGCCGTCGCCTTCGCGTTCCCGGTGGCGTTTAAGTCTCGTTTACGGTTTTTGCCAATCGTACCGTTTCTTTTCGCCGCGCTGCACGCCGTTTACGCGTGGGGCTTCTTGCGGGGATTTATAGACGCGTACGTATTAGGTTTAACGGCCGCCGACGCCGCGACCAGAGAGTCTGCTACGAGGATTACAAGGTAGCGGTAGCTTTGTAGCGAAAAAACCCCGGCTCTCCGCCGGGGTTTATTATTAACTACGTTTCTTTAACGTCCCCTCTTCTTAAACAACCGAGTAGGGTCCTCGAGCCGCCCGGTGAGCATGCTGGCGGCGACGGTCGCCGCGCTCGCTACGAAAACCTTCCTATTTGCGTCCTTGAAATGCCGCGCCGCCGAAAACGTCGTAACGACGCCGGCGAACTCTGTTCCGGCGGGTTCCGGGGGCTTCGGCCGATGGTCGCCGCCCAAACCGGTTTCGGCGGCCAGGTCCTTCGACATACCGTAGAGTATACAATCGTAATAGACTTCGTAGCCGGCGAGAATGTGTTTTGCCGCGTCCAGGGCCGACCCACCCAACTCGCCCAAGTAACCTACCGAGACGAACGGGCGGTCCAAGTCGGCGACGGGGAGGACCGACTCGCCGTCCCGTACTTGCGGCTCCAGCCGTGTCAGGTCGTACTCCACGACGGCGGTCCCGCCGGGTTCGGTATCGGTACTTAACTCGCTCTCGTCGGCGCCCATCGCGCCGACGACTTCCGCGAACAACTCCTCCTCCAGTTCGCAAACGCCATTGAGGGTCGCCCCCGAAAAGCGGACGCGGCCGCCTGAAAGCGTGCCGCGTCCCACTTGCCCTAATAGATACAGGGCGACGTCCGCCGGCAGGATCCCCGGACCGAGTTCGCCGCCGCAAACTAAGTCGTAAACGGAGTCGCCGGTACCGCCGTCACTTCCAGTTGCCTTCTTCGTAAACATAGTAGGGTACGAAACGGATTTCCAGCCCGGCCTTCGACCCGAACGATTTCACTATGTCGGCCGTCGCTTTGTCGATAGTATCGTTCGTCGGCGGTCCCGGGCCTGTCAGCGTTACTACCAGCGTTTCGCCTTTTTTGCCGTCGACCCAGTCGGCGGCCGCGATCGAGTACCCTTTCTTCGTTGGGAAGTGTTCGTTTAACAAGGCGTTGACTTTGTTTCCCCGATTCTGAAAGCCTATATCCGTCGCCAGAAAGTAAGCCATCGGTACGGCGACGAGAAGCGCCAGCGCGACCGCCACCTTCAGCCCGGCGGCACGGCCTTCCCGTCCTTTCTTCCCCCGCATCGGCGAATACCCGAGTGCTATGAACACAAGCGTAGTCGCCAGTCCGATAGCGATTATGTTCGCCAGGAAGAGTAGGCCCGCGCCTAAAATGATCGCCGGCTCCAGGTTCCCGATACCGATTCCTAAGGCGCCCAGCGGCGGTACGAGCGCCGCCGCGATCGCCACCCCCGGCAGGGACGCCGAGAGGTGCTTGTAAGCGAACGTATACGCGCCCGCCAACCCGGCGGCGAAAGCGACGCCCAGGTCGAGTAACGTAGGTTCTGTCAAGGCCGTAACGTACCGCCCTTCGACGAAACCGGGCGCGAGTATCGCGACGGCTGTGGAGAATAAGACCGCTGTCAAGGCGCCACCGGCGACCGACCCGAGAACTTGGCGTATTAACTTCACGTCGCCGCGAGAGAGCGATAAGCCGACGGCGAGTACCGGCGACATCAGGGGCGCCACGAGCATTGCGCCGATAATAACCGGGATGCTGTCGAGCAGGAGCCCAAGCGTAGCGATGACCGCCGCAACGGCGGTCAACACGTAGTACGATTGGTCCGGCTTGGCCGCGCTCGCCAGGATATCGTACGCTTCCCTTTGAGGCGTGAGTTTCGGCCTCGACCGGAAGATGCTTCTGATCGGCATTTTCGTTGCCTACTTGGCGCCGGCGGCTTTCTTTGAAATTACTTTCTGCGCTTCGTCAACTACCTGCTCTATCTTCTCGACGGCAGTTTTCGTTACCTTCTCCGTTTCGTCTTTAACGTCGGCGGCGAACTTGGCGATGTCCTCGCGGGTCTCGGTGCCGGCTTTGGGAGCGAAGAGGATTCCGAGTATGCTTCCTACGATGCCGCCCACGATAAACGATAGGAACACCAATCCGCTGGTCTGTCCCGTGCTGTCGGCCATACTGGCTCCTTTATAATTATAGCGTTGCCGTTTAT
>CBDUXC010000045.1:0-9454 GCA_965371065.1 uncultured bacterium | reverse complement strand
CCTACATATCCATCCGTATCAACGAATTCGGTAAACCACTCGCTGGCAGAAGACGACCTGAAATACGCCTACTACGATGGCTCATCCTGGCAAATCGAGAGCGTGGATACGGCCGGAGATGTGGGGGAGTACACTTCAATAGCCTTAGACGCATCGAATAACCCTCATATATCGTATATTGACGGTTCGAATTACGACCTGAAATACGCTTATTACGATGGCTCGTCCTGGCACCTTGAAAGCGTGGATACGGCGGGGTATTTTAATTGGACCACGTCAATAGCTTTGGACGCAACCGATAATCCCCATATATCGTACAAAGAAGGTTACCCGAATCACGCTTTGAAATACGCTTATTACGACGGTTCGACGTGGGAACTTGAGACGGTGGATACAGCTGGCGAAGTAGGATATACGACGTCAATAGCTTTGGACGCGTCGGATAACCCCCATGTATCGTATTTCGACGGCTACCCGAACAACGACCTGAAATACGCGTACTACGATGGTTCGTCCTGGCAAATCGAAAGCGTGGATACGGCGGGATATGTGGGGGCGTACACATCAATAGCCCTGGACGCCTCGGACAACCCCCATATATCGTATTTCGACGCCTCGAACGCCGACTTGAAATACGCGTACCACGACGGCTCGTCGTGGTATACCGAGGCGGTGGAAACTACGGGAAACGTGGGGAAATCCACGTCAATCGCCTTGGACGCGTCGGATAATCCTCATATATCGTATTGCGACTACTCGAACGACGTTTTAAAATACGCATACAACGACGGTTCGTCCTGGCGAATCGAGACCGTGGATACAATAGGATACGAAGGGGGGCATACGTCGATTGACCTGGACTCGGCTGATAATCCTCACATATCTTACCTTTATACTCCATACCACGACCTAAAATACGCCTGGTGCGAACGGGACGACGCCGGTATGGCGGTAAAATACTTCACAGCAGAAAGCGTTGCCAACGGCGTCGAAGTATCCTGGGAGTGCGCCGACGAGGTATCCGGGTTCAACCTGTACCGTTCTACGGGCACGATTGGAGGGAAAACGGTAACGTCCCGGGACAAGCTAAACGGCACTATGATAACCGGGGAATCGCCATACAGTTACCTCGACACGGCGGTGGACGAAGGGGCGACCTACAACTACTGGCTCGAAGCTGTGGACGTCAGCGGTTCGAGCGAGACCTTCGGGCCTGTGGACTGTACGTGGAACGGCGCGCTGCCTACGACTTACGCTCTTTATCAATCGCGGCCGAACCCGGCGAGCGGGACCGCGACGATAGCCTTTGAACTACCGGAGGATGCGGAAGTTACGCTGACCGTTTACGACATCAGTGGGCGGAAGGTCGCGACGGTGGTTGACCGCGCGCTCCCGGCCGGCGAACACGAAGCTGAAGTCTCGGGTCTCGCACCCGGCGTATATGTATATAAGCTTGACGCGGGTAGCTACAGTGCGGCCCGGAAGATGGTGGTGGTTGAATAAAAAACGCCGGCGGGTGGCGGCGACTTTCTAGTCGCCGACCGGGCGCGCTAAAGGGTTAAAGCCCCTCCGTCCGGGGCGGGCGGATTCGAAACTTACTTTAACGAGGTGATACCGCCTGCTTCAGCAGGCGGAGGTTCACTCGCGGAGCGTTAACGGCGGGTTTTAAACCGCCGAAAAAATTAAGTTTTCGTGTTTGTTTAAGGCCGCCGGTTGAAACCGGCGGTTTACGCCCGGCGGGTAAGACTCCGGCCCTTGAAAGGGCCGGTTTCGTTTTTTAGGTGCGAGAAAAACCGCCCTACTAAGGGCGGTTTATATCTCTGGGGCGGGTGGATTCGAACCACCGAATGCGGGCTCCAAAGGCCCGTGACTTACCGCTTGTCGACGCCCCATCGAGCCGGTGAGTCGGCCGCAGGTATTATAACAAGATACCGACGAACGCGCAAATATAATAACCTTGATTTCGGCCGCGCCGAATAGTATTATACCAGCCCCGATTTCCTTGTTAAGTATACCGCCAAACGCTTTGGAGGAGATAGACGATGTACGGGAAGATGCAGGAGTATCTCAAGACCGAACTTCAGGCCGTACGCGACGCCGGCCTATACAAAGCCGAACGGGTCATTATGACGCCCCAGGGCGCCGAGATAAAGGTAAAGACCGGCGAAACGGTACTCAACTTCTGCGCCAACAACTACCTGGGGCTCTCGAGCAACCCGAAGCTTATCGAAGCCGCCCATAAAACCCTCGACGACTGGGGCTACGGGATGAGCTCGGTCCGGTTCATCTGCGGGACGCAGGACATCCACAAGATACTGGAGAAGAAGGCGTCCGACTTCCTGGGGACCGAAGACACGATTCTATACGCCGCGTGTTTCGACGCCAACGCCGGCGCCTTCGAGCCGTTCCTGGGCGCCGAGGACGCGATCCTCACCGACGCCCTCAATCACGCGTCGGTAATAGACGGCATCAGACTCTGCAAGGCCGAACGCTACATCTTCAGGCACAACGACATGAACGACCTGGAGGACAAGCTGAAAGAGGCGCAGAAGCAGCGGTTTCGTATGGTCGCGACCGACGGCGTCTTCTCGATGGACGGCGACATCGCGAAGGTGAACGACATCGTCGCCCTGGCCGAGAAGTACGACGCGATGGTGCTGGTGGACGACAGCCACGCCACCGGCTTCGTCGGCAAGACCGGCCGCGGTTCCCACGAGTACAACGACGTGATGGGCAAGGTGGACCTCATCACCACCACCTTCGGCAAAGCTCTCGGCGGCGCGTCCGGCGGCTGTACCAGCGGCCGCGCCGAGATGGTCGAGTGGCTGCGGCAGAAGAGCCGGCCGTACCTTTTCTCGAACACGCTTTCGCCGGCGGTCGTCGGCGGGACCATCGCCGTGATGAACCTGTTGACCGAGACGACGGAGCTTCGCGACAAGCTGGAGGATAACCAGCGCTACTTCCGGGAGAAGATGACGGACGCCGGGTTCGCGATTCGGCCGGGCGACCACGCCATAGTCCCGATAATGCTTTATAACGCCAAGCTGGCCCAGGACATGGCGGCGGACCTCCTCGCCGAGGGCATATACGTCATCGGGTTCAGCTACCCCGTCGTGCCGAAGGGCGAAGCCCGCATTCGGGTCCAGCTCAGCGCGGCGCACGATATGAAACACTTGGACAAAGCCATCGCCGCCTTTACGAAAATAGGCGAGAAGTACGACATTCTGGGTAAGGACATGGACGGGATAGTAGAGAAGTACGGGCTTTAGAGCGTGGAGTTTAGAGCGCGGAACGTGGGGCCGTGCCTTTTGGCGCGGCCGCGTTATTAGGGGTTAAAATGGGATGGCGGCGGGTTGTAGGTCCGCCCGGTTTTTACGTTTGCGTGACGGATGTTTTTTGTATATAATACGTTCGAAATCGATTTCGGAATGGGTAGAAAAAGACTTGATAGAGAAGTAATAATTAGTAAAGTGATCGAAGGGTTAAAGGGCGAGATACCGGTTGCGGGCGTATATTTGTTCGGCTCGTATTCGGACGGTTCTTACGACGAGGACAGCGACCTGGACCTGGGTGTTTACTCGGAAGTCGTCGCCGGGTTGGATATAGTAAAACGTGCCGAGTTATGGTCGAGGCTGCAAAAGGCCGCCGGCGGTTGGCCCGTCGAACTCCACCTCTTCCCGGCGTCGGCCCTGGACGACCCGGACCCGCGGACCTTCGCCGGGCACATAGCGTTGACGGGGCGGCGCGTGGGGTAAGGATAGATTAAAGAACGTCGAACGCGGGGCCGTGCCTTCAAGCACGGTTTTTCGTTATAACGGTTTAATTCTTCCCTACGGCCTAACCCTCGCGTGTATCAGGTCGCCGTATGGTTCGTCCACCGTGAAGCCCTCCACAAGGCTGATCATCAGATAGCGCTCGATCGGGAATCCGCCCGAACCGTCGTCCTTCGTCCGATCGGCGTTGACGATTACGACGGGGAACATCGTTTTTCTGTCCTGGTAGTACGCCGGCTCGACATCGGTTATATCGTGTACAGCGCCGGTAAGCATCGCCGAGATGGTGGTGGCGCTTAGGACGACGTCGTACATAAAAAACCCCGCCCTCTTCGGGCGGGGTTTATAGGGCCGTAGAAGGATATCGATAAGCGCCTATTTAAACGCCGCTTTAACTTTACCGAGCGAAACCGTCTCGACGGCCGTGTCTTCGCCGACGGTCACGGAGCCCGTCATCGTCGGGTGGATCCCGCAGTGGTACGGGTAAACGCCCGCGTCGTTAAAGGTGAACTCGAAGGTGTCGCCGTTGTTCAAGACGCCCGAGTCCCATACCAACGTATCGGACGTGGAGGTGTGCGGCACAGAATCGAGGTTTATCCACTGGACCGTTTCGCCCACGGGAATCATTATGTCCTGCGGCGTGAACGCGAAGTTTTCTATCTCGACGGTTACCATTCCGATGGAGTAAACGTGAGTCAACGCGAGAAGCCCTAAAATACAGTAAAAGGTCAGTCTCTTGTTCATTCTGCCTCCTTTGATATTAAGTTATTCGGGATATCCGGATAACGTCCGTTTGGAGTTTCGGTATCGATTACTATTATCGGTAGTATAACACGTGAAAACCGGTCTGTCAAGTTTCGGCACGCGTTTTCCGGCGCGGTTTTTATAATTTACCGTTAGCTTTCCTCCCTAAGGCGCCTCCGTCGGGTGTATCAAGTAACTGTACGGCTCGTCCACAGCGAAGCCGTGCACTAAGTTGGTTATTAGGTACTGTTAGTTCATGGCTCGCTTTGAACGGGCGCCGGCGTTCTATCGGGCCCACCCGTCCGCCGGATAACCAGCCGGTCCACGGCCGCGGCGCCGACGCTGTCGCCCCAGACGTTGACGGTCGTACGGCACCGGTCCAGGAACCAGTCGATCGCCAGAATAGAGCCGATCCCCTCCACCGGCAGTCCGACGCTGGTAAGGACTATTACCATCGTAACCAGCCCGGCTTCGGGTATCGCCGCGGCGCCCACCGCCGCCAGCGTCGCCGTGAAGAAGATGATGAGTTGGTGCGCCGGGTCCAGGTGGATGCCGTACGCCTGGGCGATGAATATCGCGGCGACGGCCTCGTAAAGCGCGGTCCCGTCCATATTAATGGTCGCGCCCAGGGGTAGGACGAACGACGCCGCTTCTTTGGAAACGCGGTTCCGTTTCTCTACGGCCCGCATCGTTACCGGCAGGGTCGCCGCGCTGGAGGCCGTGGAGAAGCTGGTCGCGAAAGCGGTCAACATATTAACCGCGTAGCGCAACGGGTTCCGGCGCGCGAGGATAAGGAGGAGTAGCGGTAGGACGATGAACGCGTGTATGGAAAGGCCGGTGAGCACCGTAACGGCGTATTTACCCAGCTTATAGAGTTCCTGCCAGAAGGCCTCGCCGCCGCCGGCGGCGCCCAGTTTTGTCGCGACCAGCGCGAAGACGCCAACCGGCGCAAACATTATCACCAGGTATACGAGCTTAAGTATCGCGGCGTTTAAGCCTTCGAATAATTTTATTACTGGTTCGCCCTTCTTGCCCAGCGTCGTCAGTATCCCGCCGAAGACGAGCGAGACGATAATGAGCGGCAGGACGTTTGTCTCGGCGGCCGCGGCGAATAAGTTAGACGGCACCATGTTGACGATGACGTCCATAACCGTGTAGGTCCCCTCGCCAACCATCTCCGGCAGCTCGGTTACTACGGGCGTAAAGCCCGCGCCGGGCTGTATGATGTTCGCGAGGCTTATGCCTATGGCAACGGCGATGCCGGTAGTGGCGGCGTAGTATCCGATGGTTAGAAGGCCCGTTCGGCCCAGGCGCCTGACGTCGCCCAGGGAGGCGACGCCCGTAATCATCGACGCGACCACCAGCGGGACGATCATCATCTTGAGCGCGTTCAGAAAGATATCGCCCAGGAACTTGACGCCCATCATCTTCGGGCCAAAAGCCCAGCCGCAAACCCCGCCGGCGAGCATCCCGACCATTATAAGCAATAGGATGATATATTGGGTTTTGGACTTCATAGCCTCCGCCGGGTTAACGAGTTCGCCTTTTCTAACATAATAGCGTAAGTACGTAAAGGCTTTTTCCGGTTAGACGGCGCCGTATTCTATGCTATAATCGTACAGGTGTTTCCTATGACCAAACAGGAGATGATCGACCAACTCGTGAGGAAGGCGGCGGACCTGAGCGACGACGATATCCTCGAGTTGGTATTCCTCGCTGACAAAATGGCTCAGGATATTGTACTGGACGACTAAGAAACCCAAATCTCCGAAAGTATCAAAGAATTCGAGCGGGGCGATTATTATACGTTGGAGGAAGTGGTAAAAAGCGCGGGTAGTTTTCCGCCGGGCACATTACGATGACGGGGAATAGGGTGGAGCGGTTTAATAACCTGTGAAGAGTATAGCACTCCGTTAATTTAATAGCTAGGGGCTGAATGATGGATGAGGGAAGATTCTTTGATTTAATATATAACGACATCGTCGACTTGGCTGGTTTTACTAAGCCGTTTATAATTGATGCTGCTAAACATTACACGAAGAAATACGATGATATCGGTTACTACACTGTTTGTTTCGAGGAAGACGGTTCTGATAAATTCGACGCTATCGTAGATAAGATAAAGGAATATGATAATATCGCCGGGGTATTTTCGGACGAACCTATCGAGAGTTTTATTAAGGATATATATTTGGATGCGGGCGCTTACGGGATATCTTCGAGTAAAGGATTTCGGGGTCTTGTAAGGAAAGCTATAACCGGTTTCTTCGGTTTAATAACCGACTGGCTTTTTATAACTCCGTTAGAAGGGATAGATTATCAAAAAGAGCGGCGTATTGCACGCGGTGATATAAAAATAGGCGTGTTTACGAAAAATATTAAGGAATATCGAACGCTAATAAATACGATTAACGGGTTTTCAATTAGTGAAGACGATAAGGGACATTTTAAAGAGGAAATTAATAATAAATACCTCGGTAATGCATGTGTATATTTAACTGTTAACGGCGAAGCAGGGAAGGCTAAGGAGTTAGCCGTAGAAAGGACGATACGCTTTATAGATTGTTTTAATTATTATATACCGTCCGTATTCCCGAGGTCTTATAGATGTTGCGTCAATATAAAGGGACATAGTTTAAGGTCGGAATCCAATTCCTTGTTGTGTTCTCCCAACAACACTATGAGTATGAAGAATAGCGTCGAAGGGCGTAGATATCCGTTTATACTTGATACGGGCAATTACGGGTCAATGAAGCGTTTCGGTTTATTTGATATGCTGGATTTGGTCCAAAAACCCGAACCGCGGGTATCGAAATTCGAGAAACAAATACTACTAGCTCTTAAATGGTTCGCAAACGGCGTGAAAACATTCGACGATGTTATAGCGTTTATGAGCTTCGTAAACGTATTAGAAGCTATATATAATTACACGGCAAGTGATGAAGATAGGTCAATATCGGATAAGATATCAGAAGGAGTAGCATTATGTTTATATAAGAAGTTGGAAAAAAGGAAGGAAATTAGGAGAATAGTAAAAAAGATATACGGTACACGTTCGGATATCGTTCACGGGAGAGAATTCGAGATAAACGACGAGGTTTTAGATTCGGTTATCTACTTGAGCCAATATTCGATTTACTATATGCTCAGGGAGCGTGATAAGTACACTTATATGGAGTGATTTAATTTAATGCTCGTAGAGAAGAGATTGCGGTAAAAAATCGGTAGTTCGTAAGTAACCTCGTAACAATATAGTCCTCAGACGCCAGCTATGGTTTCACCGTCTCCAACAGCTCACGCGCCAACCCCAGCGTCTTCTCCGTCGGCGGTTTTCCGCCGCCGAGCATCCGGGCCAGCTCGTCCACGCGCTCAGCTTCGTCCAGGCGCTTGACCGAGACGTGGGTCGTGTCGCCCTCGAAGGTCTTCTCAACCAGATAGTGGTTGTTGGCCCGGGCCGCGATCTGGGGCAGGTGAGTTACGCAGAGCACCTGGCGGCCGTCGGATACCTCCCGCAGGCGTTCGCCGACGACGTGGCCGACGCGCCCGCCGATACCGGCGTCCACTTCGTCGAAGGCGATCGTCGCGGCGCCGGCTTCTCGGGCCGCCGTCGCCCGGATAGCGAGCATAACCCGGCTCAGCTCGCCGCCGGACGCGACCTTGGCCAGCGGTTTGACCGGCTCGCCCGGGTTCGCCGAAAGGCCGAATAGCGCTTCCTCGGCGCCCGCCGGCCCTACGACGGTCCCGTCGCCGAGTTCGACGGAACCCTCCGGCTCGACCAGGTTCACGGTGAACTTTGCCTTGGGCATCCCCAGGTGCGGGAGTTCGGCTTCTATCGCGTCGGCCAGGCGCTCGGCCGCGTCTTGGCGTGCGACGCTGAGCTCGGCCGCCGCTTCGGTCGCTTTGGCTTCGGCTTCGGTTATCTCGCTTTCAAGTTCGTCGAGCCGTTCGTCGGCGGTCGTTAGTTCCTCTAACCGTTTTTCCAGTTCGCTCTTAAGGGTTAATAAGCCCGGTAAATCACGTCCGTGTTTCCGTTTCAGCCGTTCTATCTCGGCCAGCCGCGATTCGACGGCTTCCAGGTCCAAACCTTCGCCTTTGGCTTCGTCTATAGCGCCGACCGCTCTGGTAAGTTCGTCGAAGGCGACGACGGCCGACTGAACGCTTTCGACGTTGTCGCTAAGGTCCGGCAGGTACTCGGACAGTTCCCGGACCACGTCGAGCAAGCGGGACGCCTGGGCGGTAACGGTCGGTTCGCCCTCGGTCAACAGCTCCCGGACCTCGGTGAGCCGCTCTATTATCCGGACACGGTGGGTAAGGTAGTCGCGGCGGCGACGGATCTCTTCTTCTTCGCCTTCCGAAAGGGCCGCTTTCTCCAGCTCGTCTATCTGGAAAGATATGCTGTCGCGAAGGGTCTCGCGTTCGGCCCGGGCTTTGGTCAACCGGTCGCGCTCGGCCCATCGCTCTCTAACTGCGGCGTACGCGCCCCCGAACGCGCCGCGGAGTTTCCCCAATCCGCCGAAGTCGTCTAGGATTTCCGTCTGGCGCCCGGCGCGCAGGGTCTCCAGTTCGGAAAATTGGCCGTGTAGCTCTACCAGGCGGGATACGATATTGCCTATTGAGCCGACCGTAACGGCCGCGCCGTTTACGGTGCATCTACTCCGTCCGCCGGCGCTGACGACACGGCGGACAACCAGCTCGTCGCCCGGTTCCGCGCCGGCCGCTTCGACGGCTTCGTTTGCCGCTTCGGCGCCCGCGAATACCGCTTCGATTTCGGCCTTCTCCGCGCCGCTCTTCACCACGTCGGCGCCGGCCCGAGCGCCCAGCAACAGCTCGAGCGCCGAAATGATGATCGACTTGCCGGCCCCGGTTTCGCCGGTCAAGAGGGAGAAACCCGGACCCAGTTCAAGTTCCGCTTCGTCGATCAACGCCAGGTTGCGTAT
>CBDUXC010000044.1:0-9604 GCA_965371065.1 uncultured bacterium | reverse complement strand
GGGGCGCCGACTATCAACACGTTTTTCCGCTTTTTCACGGCCTTCACGATTCTATCGTCTTCGGACCTGCGGTAATAATATTCCTCGTAAGGCCGGTCGCGAAGCAGGTCATTAGGTTTAAGCTTCCTGGCCTTTTTCCAGACGACTCTGAAATATTTCTTAACGTATTTCCGATTATTAGAAACCCACTGTAACAAGCCGATTAAAATATGGATTAACCCGGCAACGAGCGTTAGTATACCTCCGACGCTTAAACCCAATGCTTCCAACGTACCCACGAAAAACACCCAACCCTTTAAGTAGTTTACTATGTGCGATTAATCTCAATAAAGAGGACGTTAAAGTATATATACCAAAACTTCCGACGTGTTACAAGCTATTTTTCGCGACAGCGGCGGCTGCCGGTCGCGGTCGGTCCGATACCGGCGGGTTCACCCGCCGGTGCTTAACCGGCCGTAGGCATCGAACCGCGACTTCAGTCGGGATATAACATTAATATGGGATTTCCTAGACAACGATAGATAGGTAGCTTCGTTTTTCGGTATCGAACATTGGGTCGTTTTAATCTTCGTCAATGGGGAGTGGTATCATATCTCCCTTTTTCGGTAACGCACGTTCTACACTTCGCATGAATTTACCCCAATTGGAAGCCGCTCTCATAAGGGCAATAAGCATTGCGAGGTGCCTTTGTAAATCGGGATGCCCGATGTCTTCGGTAAGCCATTGATGATGTCTCGATTTCCGCACGCCCTTTTCATTAGGGGGGTTTAGTTTTTCGAGTTCTGCTAATACTCCGGGGGCTAATCTTTCGTAGACTAAGTCCTTTGTATATTTTCCTACGACGCTAGGTCGGTTTACTTTCATACCTTTCCATTGCCAATTTTTAAGGTCGAATATCCGTTGATAGAATTCATCTGGGAATCGTTTCGCCCATTTCGCATGCTCTTTAAGAAGGTATTTTTCAAGGATTTTTTGGAGTGCTTTGCGGTCTCTTATTTCTTGATACCCAGTAGCTTCGTCAACAAGTGCAATGATACCGATATGTGCGAGTGCGCGAATAATAACGTCTGCCCGCTCAGCAATGTTTTTTTGCCGACCGCGTAATTCGTTGTTATCCCTTGCCTTTAAATATACTTCGCATATCTGCGGTAATAATTCCGCCCTATATCCGTATCGGGTGCTTTTACCAATAAAATATCTTATCGGTATCGTTGATATCCGTAAATCATCGTCAATATAGGATTTAAGGTTATCCGCCGCCAAAAAAGTGGGTATTTCGGCGACAGTAACTCCTGTGCCACCCTTAGGCGTCCGCGACCTACCAATAGTAGTGAGGAATCCCCCTTGGGTTAATAAACGCTTTCCGTCCTCTAGAACTACACAAGGGATTTTTAGCTCCCCGAATTTGTCGATAACACCTCGGTGCGTAGCTTTAAGCGTCTTTTCGGCCATGTTAATACCCCCAACGCTATTGAAATGGTTTGTTCAAATACGAACGTATCGTTCCGCTGGTTGTGCCCGTAACAGAATTCGTTTACGTATTTCGGTAGTTATAGCGCACTTACTTTTTAGTATTGCCCTCTCGTATGACGTTTTAAGATTGCTTAAAAAACCTCAGCGGATCTGCCCCGAGTTCAGCCAACCCCACCTCGGGGCCTTTTTCGCGCTTTGCCCTCTTTCACTCGCGGTCCCTTTTTTATTCGGATTATTAACTTTTCCTTCCCGCGGTTTTCTACCTGCGTAGGTTTCGTCTATTCCTATAATACCCTCTAAAAGGTCTCCTTGTTCTGCTTTTGCTTTACGAATTCGCATAACCATATACCAAGCGGTATCTTTATTTACGTTAATATCTCTAGATAGTTGCCTTGCGTTTATTCCATATTTAGACTTTAATACAAGCGAGACAGCAATGAACCATTTTCGAAGGTCTATCTTCGTATTATGGAACATTGTCTGAACCGTAACGCTAAATGACGTATTGCAAGTATTGCAATGATGCCTTTTTTCTTTCGGTAGCGGACTAACTTTGGTCGATTTACAATACGGGCAGACCGGCGTCCCCTTCCAACACACTTCTTCTAGGTAAGCAATACAAGCAGCTTGTGACGGGAATATCTGATAAATCGGCTTTATGTCCATATCTTGCCCTATGTTATTCTATCTCTACCATTAAATTTTACGTAATTTTATACTACTTGGAAGCCGAAGTCAAGATATAACTACTACCTATATCTGGGACATTTCATATTAACTCGAAAATCTCCGCGCCTGAACTCGAGGTTATAATAGGTAAAAACTCTGATAGTCAAAAACCGCCTGCAGAAGCAGGCGGTATCGTTTCGTATACGTACTATCCTTCTCCGCGGAAAACCGGCGCTTTTAAGCGCCGGATATTCAAAAGCGAAGCGTTTGCCGCCGGTTTTAAACGGCGGACGTTTTTTAAGATATTACGCCGGTTCCCCCGGCCCCTTCTCCGGTTCCGCCGCCCGCTCCGTCCAGTCGAGTATCTCCATCGTCCCGTCGGAGCGCTCGACCAGGGCCGTGCAGCTCTCCACCCAGTCCCCGCAGTTGTAGTATATCGTGCCGTCTATCTCGCGTATCTCGGCGTGGTGGACGTGCCCGCAGACGACGCCGTCGTAGCCCTTGACCTTCGCCGCGTTCGCGAGGGCCATCTCGTAGTTGGATATTATCTTGACGACGTCCTTGGTCTTTCGCTTCAGGTACCCCGCCAGCGACCAGTATCCCAGCCCGAATAACCGCCGGACGCCGTTTAAGACCCTGTTCACGACCAGCAATAACTCGTATATCCGCGCGCCGAATATGGCCACCCATTTCGCGCTTTTTATAACCGCGTCGAACTCGTCGCCGTGAAGGATGAGCAGTCGCCGTCCGTCGGCGGTCTCGTACACGTACTCCCTCTCTATCTCGATCTCGCCGAACTCCAGGCCCACGAAGTCGCGGAAAGCTTCGTCGTGGTTGCCGGGGACGAAGACGACCCTGGTCCCGTCCTTCGCGAACGACAGGAACTTCCTGATGACGTTGGTGTGCCTTTGTTTCCAGTGCCAGTTCGAGCGCAGGGCCCAAACGTCGATTATATCGCCGACCAGTAAAAGGTTTTCCGTTTCAACGGAATAAAGGAAATCCAGCAGGTCCTGGGTCCTGGTCATCTTCGACCCGAGATGGGTGTCCGAGATCCATACGGTCTTGAAACGCTCTTTAGCCATTTAAGGGGAATATAAGAAAGCCGAGCGGGTTTATCAAGCGTTATTCTGCGGCCGGCGGCGCCGTTAAAAGAACCCCCCGGTCCGAAGACCGGGGGTAAATAGTTTACGTTAAGCGGTCGCTAAATTACGAAGAACTCGGCTCCGACCCCAAACGTGAAGTACGCCGGCGGTTTCAACTTACCCTCGACACCTGGGACTTCGATACCGTAATCGTACATCTTGTAGGTTCCGGCGAACGGCATATTGTACTTAATCGGTATGCTTATCGCGAACTTCTTTGACACGAATATGTTCGCGCCGGCACCGAAGTAAACGCCCATGTTGATACCCTTGATGTAATCGTCGGTATCATAACCGTCCACCAGAGCGATACCTTTACCCATAATCAAAAGGAAGCCGCCGTCGGTATACGCCTTTACAAAGCCCCGAAAAGGCAGGTTGAACCGGCCGCCGGCGTAGATGTTGTTCATCTTCCACTTGATCATGTCCTCGTATACGTACTCCGTATCCGAATACCTCTCCCCGTTATACTCTTCCGTCCAGGATAAAGTCGCCGCCTTGTTGTTGTACTTCATATGCATCTCGAAACCGGCTTCCAAACCGAACATCGGGACGAAGTTGACGACGGTACTGACGCCGAAGTTCGTTATACCCATCTTCAGCGGGAGCCCGCTGCTCATATCGACGTTGACGGTACCATAGTAACCGGAAATTTCCGTCACTTTCGCTTCGCCGATAGGCATACCTAGCAGGTAATACGCGCCGAAGCCGAACCCGACGGCCGACGCGGCCGTAGCCGTAATCAAAACGACTAACGCAAACAATGAAATTTTACCCATCCCGTCCTACCTCCTTGTTGGAAAAGCGTACCCTCTTACATGGATTAATCACAACCGGCTTAACGTACGGCCCTTGCCGTAAAATAACCTTTTAAAATCACCATAATAGATATAAATAACCTTGTCAAGTGTTTTTTATTTAAAAACTCGGCGTACGCTCACCCGAACGTCCTCTTCACATCCTCGTCCGTCGCCTTCTTACGCGGGCCGCGGCCGCTGTGCGCCTTAATAAACTCCTCGTCGTAAGTCCTGGTGTTCATCACTACCGGCATCGGGACCGCGTGACCGAAGACAAGTACCTGCCGGGTGCTCTCCAGCGTCGCGAGCACGGCCCGGAGCCCGGCGCCGCCGGCGGCCCCCACCGTTACCGCGCTCAGGTCCCGGTCGTCGGAGAGCTGCCCGACGAAGCGCGTCCCTATCTGGCTCAGCACCTCGTCGTCTATGGCGCTCGGGCGCTGGTCCACCACCATCAGCGTCACGTGGAACTTTCGCATCTCCCGCGCGATAGTCCCGAAGACCGTGTTGTCGGCGACCGCCGGCGCAAGGAAGCGGTGGGCTTCTTCCAACACCATAACTAACTGGCGTGGTGCCTCGGCCCCGCCGGCGACCGCCCGCTCCGTCGCCTCGACGTACCTATCGTGCAAGCGCCGAGCAATTATGTTGGCTACCAAGAGATACGACTTCAGGTCGCCCCAGCGCCCGAACTCGACGACCACCGATTTGCCGGCCTGCAGGTCGTCGAAAAGCCGCTTGTCCGCCGTTTCAACGCCGGGGGCCCGTTCGGGCCGCAGGTAGTCGACGCGTTCGAGAAAGGCCAGTCGCCGCCACAGCGCTTCCAGGGACAGCTCGTTCGCTCCGGTCGCCGCGGCCAGCTCGGACCGTTCGGGGCCCAGCAGCGCGCCGAGCCACCCGTCGCCGAACGTTTTATAGAGCAGGTAAAGGGTGTCCGGAGCCGTCGGCGGCAGGTTTAGTATGTCGCTCAGCAACAGAACGTCGCCTACATGTACGTTCTCGTACGGTATCTCGACGGCCACGTCGCACTTCCCGCCGCGGGATTTGGTACCCTCGGAGTCCAGGGAGTAAACCGCGATTTCGCTACCGAAGGCCTGGCGCAGGCCCGGCAGGTGCCCGGCCGCGCTCTCGCTCTTGACGGTCCAGCCGTAGTCGTTGTGCATATCGAAGACCAGGGCCGAAGCCGCGCCCGAGCGAATTAACCCCGTCAGGATAACCAACGCCAGATACGTTTTCCCGGTCCCGGTCTTGCCGAAGACCGCGGTGGAGCGTTCCGCCAGGCGCCCAAGGTCGATGCACAACGGAAGTTCGTCCATCTCCATCGGCGAACCGACGGAAAACATCCGGTCCTCTTCTTCGGCGCCGAAGACCAGGTCAACGTCCGGCTTATCGGCCAGACGCGCCGGCGCGAAGTGCGGCGGAAGGCTCCGAGCCGGTCCCAGCGCGCTCCGGAGCGCCGCAAGCGCGTCGGGCGTTCTGCGGGCCGTTCTGTAGACCGGAACGGCTTTACCGTCGACTTCGACCTCCTTCGGTATCGCGAGCATCGGCCGTACCGTCGCGTCGGCGGTCAGGTTCGTCCCTAGTAGGGACCGGCGTATAAGGTCCCGGGACAGGTCCGGCTTCGCCGAGAGCACTTCGGGCCCCGTCGCGCCCAGGGCCACGTCGCTTACGATACCGAAGTAAAAGTACCGCTCGCCTTCGACGACCACCAGGCGCCCGACCTTGATCGTCTCCTGCGGCACGTCCGGGTCCAGACGTATTTCCAAATCGCCGGAAAGGCTCCCGCCGACTACGCTGCCGAAAAAGTTTATCTCCGCCTCAGTCCGTTCCATATCGAAAAACCGCAGGGAAGTCCATAGGTTTTAATGGTCCCTTTTCATAAGCTTGTGCTCGCGGTGTAATATAACGGTCAATACAATATAAACTACGCCGGCCAAAAAGTATATCATTCTCGTTGCGTGTAAATCTAAATACGAAACGCCGGTAGCTACGATAAATATTAACGGCGCTGCAATAGTCTTCAGAGTTACGAAACCGATTGTTGTTTTATCTACGTCGGGATGTATCAGGTCCGCCGTCCACGCGGCATATATCCAGATCAATACCAACGGCACCGACGCGGCGAACATATTACCGCCGTAAAAAACGAGCGCGAGCGGAACGGGATCGTAATTAACTACCAAAACCGTTGATAAGGGAACAAGCGCTACCATCATTAAAAATATAATGTTTATCCATATTATAAAACCGTCTAAGCGTCGAAGATAGTGGAACACCGCGTGATGGGTTACCCAGAATATCCCGAGGACCAGAAAACTCGAGACATACGTCCGAAATCTCGGGAATATTTCCACGATTCGGGCCCGCAGGTCGACGCCGGCCGAGTCGCCGAAGAACTCGGGGCCGATGAGCTGGAAAACGAGCAGCGTCATCACAATCGCGAATACGCCCTCGGTAAGACCTTCCAAGCGGTTCTTACTGAGGGTCTCTTGAAACCGTTCGTTCTTTTCCATCGTCCCTCTATCGCTTTCCGCTTTCATAATAGTCACTCAACGCACTTAAAAGATACTCGAGCCGCAGGTAATCGCCGGCGAGAAGCCGCGAAAGTTCACGGCAAACACCCTCCAGGAACCCGGTCCGTTCGCTGCGCGCGTCGGTCAGGTTCACGAGCGCGGCCAGGATGAACCCGTCGTCGTCGCCGGCGTCCGACGCGGCGAGAAGCCGTACCACGCGTATATCGTCGCCCAGTGGGATAACGTCGCCCGCGTCCGCCCGGTAAACCGGCGTGTATAACGGAACCGGTTTCCCCGGCGACCCGATAACTACGGAATCGCCGGACCGGTAACCGACCACCGTCGCTTCGAATCTGGTCGTTATCAGCTCGCCCAGCTCCGGGTGCTGCTTGAGCAGCTCGTCGGGCTGCAGGCCGTACCGCGCGGGCGAGCGGCCCGGAAGTACCGTATCGGTCTCGAGAGACGAGATTACGCCGAGGACGTCCGGGTCCCCGGCGGCCCGTACGACGGTCCCCAGCGCCGGGACGTTGTCGGCCGCCAATAGCTCGCCGGAGAACTCGGCGGGCCGGCTCCCGAGCACCTCGCCTATCGGCTCTTCGCTCTTCTTCTTCGGCATATATTATCCTGAACCCCGACCGTTCACCGGACCGATATCTCGTGAATAGACCACCAGAAGTTCGCGTCCTCGGTCAGGCGGATTACCAATCGTTGCGCGTTCCTCGGTTCTTCGAACCTGACCGTCGTTATCCCGTCGTCGGTGGCGCTTTCGTTGTAGAAACCGAGGTTCTCCCAATCGCCGTCGGCGTTCACCAGCTCGACCGTGAACTCCCTCGGGTAATCGAGTCCCGACGGCCTCGCGGATAGTATTACTTCGTTCACTTCCGGCGCGCCGTCGAAGCTGAGCTCGACGAAGTAGCCCTTCCGCATCGGCCCGAACGTAGTCCACCGGGTGCTCTCCAGACCGTCGTGGGCCTTATCCAGGTTGGTCGCCAGCTTCGCGTTCTCCGGCATCGGCTCGACGCCAAGGCTGTCGGCGTGCACGCCGAACGGGATCGTCCCGGGCGCCGCCGGTTTCCCGCACCCGCCTGCGACGAAGGCCGCCGCCAACAATACTATAAGTAAGACGTTCAAACCTAGTTATTTCTTTGCCTCAACGCCTGGGATGAACATCGTAAAGGTGGCGCCGCCGCCCGCCGAGCTATGGACCTTTATCTCGCCCCGATGTACGTCCTCAACGACCCGCTTGACGAGAGCCAGACCCAGCCCCCAGCCCTTGGGCTTGGTAGTGTATCCGGGGTTGAATACCTGTTCCAGGTCCCTGGTCTCGATACCGACGCCGTTGTCCGAGACGACTATCTCGGCCCCGCCGTCGCGACGTACGGCTGAGACGTTTATCAGCCCGCCGTCGGTGCCCTGGACCGCGTCGACCGCGTTCTTCAGCAGGTTCTCTATGACCCACTCCAAGAGGAGCGGGTTGAACGGAACTATCAACGACTCGGGCAGGTCGGTCTTGATTTGGGCGTCGGAGCTGACCGGCAGTCGCCGGCGCCCGTACTCGGCGGCGGCCTCGACCAGCCGTACAATATCGGTCGGCGCCAACGACACCGGCGCCCCTATCTCCTGGAACCGGGCGGCCACTTTCTCGAGCCTGCTTATGTCGGCCCCGATTTCCTTGAGGGGTCCCACCGCGTCCGGGTTCGACTGACACTTCTCGGTCAATATCGCGTGCCAGCCTAACAGCGACGACACCGGCGTCCCGAGCTGGTGGGCCGTCTCCCGGGCCATCCCGGTCCAAATAGCCTGCTGCTCGCTGGTCTTCACCCGGCGGTAGCTGACTATACCGACGAACGCGAATATCAGTATCAACGCCAGCTCAAACGTCGGCACCCAGTACAACAGTTTTACCACGTGGGGTTCGCCGTAGTGGAAGTAGACGGACACCGCGCCGACAGGGTTGCCGGTCTCCGGGTCCCGGGTGTATCGCACTATCGGAATCGGTTCGTTTATCCGGTCCAGGTCGGCGGCGAACTTCTTGACCGTCTCGAGGTTCTCGTCCGGGTCCTTCCCTAGGTACTTGTTGTAACCCGGCCACCAGGCCAGCGGCGTCCCTTCCGGGTCCGTAACCACCGACGGGAAGTTGATGGTCGCGCCGATATCCCGGCTCAGGTTGACCTTGACGTCCTCCATCGCCGGGTCCGCCAGGTCCGAGACCACGAGGGTCTGGTAGGTGGTGTACGCAAGGGTCGTCTTCCGGTACTCGGACCTGAGCTGCCCTATGAGGAATTGGGTGTACCCGAAGAGCATCAGGGCGACGAGCACGATGACGATGACAAAGTAGAGCTCCACCATGCGCCGGCGCCCTGCGAAGAACGTCTTCGGGCTTACCTTCCTGATTTTATACTTCTCGGGCATCTTCCGTTCCGCGCCGCCCCCGAATATCTATATAGCCTGAAGCGCCGTGAACGCGATAACGTCCACGATGTCCTCGACCCGGGCGCCGCGGCTCAGGTCGTTCATCGGTTTGGCCAGCCCCTGGCTTATGGGGCCGATTGCCCGCGCGCCGGCCATCCGTTCCGCGATCTTGTAGCCGATGTTGGCCGCCTCCAGCCCGGGGAAGATAAGGCAGTTGGCGCGACCGGCCACCGGGCTGCCGGGCGCTTTCCGCTCGCCGACCGACGGGACCGCCGCCGCGTCGAACTGCATCTCGCCGTCGATGACCAGGTCCGGCTCCCGTGCGATGCATATCTCGAGGGCGTCCGTAACCTCGTCCACCAGCGGGTGGGACGCGGAGCCCCTGGTGCCGAACGAGAGCAGCGCCACCCGGGGCTCGGCGCCGGTGAACCGGCGAAAGTTGTCGGCCGTCGCGAGGGCGATGTCCGCGAGCTGTTCCGGCGTCGGGTCTATGACTATCGCCGGGTCGGCGAAGAACATCACGCCGTCGTCGCCGTAAGCGGTGTCCGGGAATATCATTATGAAGAAGGACGACAGGGTCTCAAAGCCGGGCCGCAATCCGACC
>CBDUXC010000043.1:0-9780 GCA_965371065.1 uncultured bacterium | reverse complement strand
GGTACCGGCGAACTCCGGGACTGTTGCGTTCAGGCGGTCAACAACGTATGGTTCGTGGGTGCCGACTCGAGCATTTACAGATACGGCGGCGAACTCTTCCAGGTCTGGAACGTGCCGGCCGGCGAGCTCAACAGCGTCGATATGGGCGCCGTCGATTTCGGTTTCACCGTGGGCGCCGGCGGGGCCATATTAGAGTTCAACGGTTACGAGTGGTCTCAAACCGAAAGCCCTACTGACGTCGACCTCAACTCGGTCGACTTCGTCTCGGCGGACGAAGCCTGGGCCGTCGGCGACGGGGGAGTTGTATTACACTACTTTAGCGGCGCCTGGACGGTCGTGGCACCGTTCACCCAGGCCGACTTATACGATACGTCCTTCGTCTCGCCGAACGACGGCTGGTTCGTCGGCTCGAGCGGCGCCGTCTACCACTACAATGGCTCGAGTTGGACGCCGTATGAAGTGCCGAACCCGGACGTTAACTTCTACTGTGCCGCGTTCCCGGCGTCGGATAAAGGGTGGATCGGCGGCGACAAAACTACCTTATTGGTATTCGACGGCGGAACTTTCAGCCGGGAAAGCAACCTCCCGACGGGCCCCTGGGAACTGCGGGCGTTAACGGCGCCGACCGCCGACGAGGCTTGGGCGACTGGGCTAGGGATAATACTATTTTATATATGATATAAACGAAAGACGGACCGTAGGAGCTGGCCCGTGATATGAGCGTCCCGCCCGGGCTCTTGAGCACGGACGCGATAGAAGTATGAATAACGGCAGTACGATACGAAAAAGCCTTCGCGGTTGGCGAAGGTGGGGGGTGGTGGGAATAAAAGATCCGGCGTGGAGCCGGGTTAATCGTAAGGCTCGATTTCGAACTTACCCTTCCTCCCGTTAAACCCAACTTTAAAGTTATCAAAGAACCCTATAGTCCCTAGTATACCCAATCCGCCGAACGGGACTTCGTCTGTAAACCCTGCCCTTATGATAACTTCGTAACCGCTAACGTATAAAGTTACGTCATGGAACCGTGCCTTGATTTCGCCACCGCCGACACCGTATATAATATGCGAAGGTCCAGCTTCGATATCGATATCAATGGCTTCTCCGGCCTTGGTAGGGAATAACGTATAATCAGAACCGGAATCAATTAACGCTTTGAAAAACCTCGTTAATTTCCCGTTAGCTTCCAACCTAACGTTGATCCACGGCCTATAAATAGACGTAACACCGGGCAATGCCGGTGTTACTTTATGTCCGTGCGATTCGTATCGCTGTTTTATTTTTTTCGTCATAGTATAAACGAAGATGCTTCATCGGGGATAACTGCCAATACGGCGTCTTCTACGCCTAACTCCTCGACTTTCGCGTATACTTCGTTAAAACTACTACCTTCAGCGATAACATTCGATTCTGTAGAATCGTACGCTACCCATTTACTCTCGCTACTCATCGCGCCTACCTCACTTTCCGAGCAATAGCACCAAAACATCGCTATTCCAACACTGCTTCTATCTTATTCGCACGTATATATTGACACGCCCCAAAGTAAAAAGTCAAGGTTTTTTTCGTAAAAACCCTGCCCAACGGTAAACTTAAATAGGCCGGATACAAAACCTACTCGACCGCCAGCCCCACGCTCAGCCCGTACGACCACCCCTCATCCCCGATCGTCTTCCCGGCTTACCCAACGCCGGCTATTCTCCCCACTCCCGCCCGATTCTTCTCTCGCCCGCCACCGCCGGGAAGCCGTAGGAAGCGGGCGCCAACCTTGCCGCCGTCAGCGCGAACAACAGGGCGCACGCGTAATGGTCCGGTCCGGCGTTCTTCCATACCGCTCTATAACCGGTCGCTGTTTCTTCCACTACACGGTATATGTTACCCAGATGTTCCAATAACCTGTCTATAGCCAAGTCGTCGCGGCGGGGGAACGAGACCTCGCCGCGGCGTACCGCCGTAACCATCTCGTCGAAGGCCGACGACCGGTCCAGCCCCACCCGCGGCACCGGCCCGGCGGCCTGCCGCTCGACGTCCACGTAGTAACGTTGAGCACCGAGATACGCGATCCAGACACGCCCGCGGTGGCGTCGGGCCAGGTCCGAGGCCGAAGCCTTGTACGGCATCGCGTCCACGACGCACGCCGCTACGCCGAAGCGTTTGATTAACCCGTCCAGCTCCTCGAAGTGGTCGACTTCGCAAGCGTAAATGACCTTCAACCGCTCGGGTTCGTTAAGCCCGACGACCACGTATATCGTGTCGCCGGTATCAACACCCATGACGGCGCCGTCGGCCGTCTGCGTAGCGGCGTAATCACCTACGCAAGTGCTCAGCTCCTCGGGCGAAAGTCCGCCGGCCGGGTCGTGATGGGGTAAACCGAGCACCGAATTGTAAAACCGGCGTAGTTCGAAGGGTCGTTCCGCTGCCCGGTACTGCCTTAGTACTTCGGCGGCGGGTAAGGTGGTCGCCAGGTGCGATACGTGATACCCGCGTAACCCTTTCCGCGACGGGTACGCGGCCACCCACCGGCCGGCGCCGGGGTCGAACGGGCGGCCGCAGCGGGGGCAAATCCGGAAAACCGTCCCGTTTACTTCGCCGATACAGTCGGGGAAATGGTCGTCCGGGTCGAAGTCGAAGCGACAGCCGTCGCAGCGAACGAGCCAGTGCCGCCGGTCGCTTTCCTCGAACAGCCGGGCGACGCCGGCGCCCGGGTACGTAGGCGTGGACAGATACGAAATCCACGCGAGGTCGCTGTGTAGTACCCGGTCCGTCGCGAGAACCACCCGGTCCGCCGGCGAAACGTCAAGCTCGTCCATCACGATAAAATCTGCGTCGACGGAACGGACCCCGGCTTCGCTACGGAGCCCGTGGAAGAGAACGGCGCCGTCGGCGAAGGTTACCCGGTCGGCCGGGCCGGACGCGCCGCCGGCCAACCCGGAGTTCTTGAGTAGAGGTTTGAAGCGCTCCCGTCCGAAAGCCCGGGCCTGGTCGGCCGTCGGCAGGAAGTATACGGTCTTGTAGCCGTCGACCGCAAGCAGGAGGGCTTTAATCAAATGATACGTGGAAAGCCCTACCTGTGCGGCTTTCATAAAGACCGTCCGCTCAGCCGGGTCGTCGTAGATAGCCTTCAGGTACGCGTGGCCGTCGAAACCGAAAGGCCGGCCCCGGAGCTTAACGTGGCGCCGGGCGAACCCGGCCAACCTACCTACGTCAGAACGTTCGAAGCGGCGTTGGAGCACGCCGTTTACGATTCGTCGCTTCTCTTCTTCGGTCAGGTCCACCGGCATCCAACATTAAAACCGGCCGCGCCAGGGCGACCGGTTTTTCCGCAACTCTTCTCTTCCCTAGTTCCGCTTTCCGAAATTATACGAAAAACAACCGTCGATTGTCAAACGCGGCTAAAGACGCCGGAGCGTACGATAAAAAAAGCGGCCACCGGGCCGCTCTACACTACGTAATATACGGGTTAATAACCGTTAACTAACGACCGCCCCGTCGGTCGGCCGGTTATCGTACATCTTCCTCGATTTGAACCCGAAGTGCCCGCCAACGCTCTCAAACAGAAGCTGCCAGAAGCCTTTATCGAGATATGACCTTATCGCGACGTAGCACTCGTCGCACTCGTTATGGTCCGTAAACTCCTCGATCATCTTCTTTTGCTCGTTTACGCCGTACTTATGAAACTGCATCGAACAGGGCTGCAGGTAACCGTCGGCGGTTACAACCAGGAAACGTTTGCCGGCCATGCAGTTAGGCGTCCCGCCGTTGACGAAGTACTCGTACGTCGCGTCTATGGTCGTCTCTTTGTTGACGATCCAGTTGCTCGAGTCCATCCGGGACTTTACCCGCTCGAACCCGTCGTACAGGAGCTTCAGCTCCTCGGGTTCGTCGGGGAAAAGCTCACGTTCGCCGGTACGCCGGGCCGAATAAGCGCTGAAGCTCATATTGACGCCCCACTCCTTCGCCTTGTCGGCGCAGTCGTTTACGTACGGCAGGTTCTCCGTGGTGATGCACGTGTTCAGAACGATATCGTCATATCCATACGCGGCGAGCTTCGGCATCAACTCGTTTAGTTTCGCATACAACCCGGGGTAGCCGCGGAACTCGTCGTGGCGTTCGTCCGGAAAGTCCAGGCTGACGGAAAATTGGTTTACCCCGGCTTCCCTCAGCTCAACGTACTTCTCCTCGGTCATAAGCGACCAGTTGGAGACGAAAATCGTGTACGGAAGACCGGACGGTTCTTTAACGTTCTTTATTACTTCGACTATATCTTCTCGCAGCAACGGTTCGCCGCCGGAAATCTGGACGGCGGCCGGCCGCAGTATTTTCATATAGCGGCGGTAGTCTTCGGGCCGCATCTCGCCGGCCCGGTCCTTCGGTCCGCCGTGGTCGCAGTGGCGGCAGTTGCAGGTGCAGCTGTCGGTTACCTCGAAGGAAACCACCAGCGGCCGCTCGGTGAACCAGTTGGTAAAAGACCTTCCTATTACCCTTACCGATTCCGTAAAGGGAACCCTATGCATAAAAACCCCGACTGTATCAACGGAGCGCGACGCCGGGGCTCGACCCGGCGCCCTACGTATAAACGTGTTTTTAACAGGAACGATAACGTTCCCGCCAGCGCCTACTATAATACCAGAAACCACGGTAATTTTCAAGGGAAATGTCCCGCGGTAGTTACCCGAACGTATTCGGAGTATGTAAAGACGTTCGAGACGTTAAAATCACGCCCTTGGCTTAACGTTATTCAAAAAAACCCTTGAGAACCTCGCCGACGATACGTAATATAGCCGTCCTGAACGGATATAATCCGGTTTAACGTACCGGGAGGGAACCGACGATGAAAATTAAATGGTACGGACACGCGACCTTCGGGATTACTACGGACTCGGGCGTACGGATAATCACGGACCCGTACGTACCCGGCTGCTTCGACGGCGCGGTTAAATACCCGCCGATAACGGACGAGTTCGATATAGCGCTCCAGAGCCACGGCCACGACGACCACGCCGGCGCCGACAAAGTCCCCGGCAAACCAACGGTCGTCGAAGGCCCCGGTACGCACGACGTCAAGGGCATCGAGTTCAAGGGCGTCCAAACTTACCACGACCCCAGCGGCGGCGCCGAGCGCGGCGAAAACACCATCTTTACTTTCGAGGCGGACGGCGTCCGGGTCTGCTTCTGCGGCGACCTGGGCCACACGCTCACGCCCGAGCAAACCGCCGAAGTGGGCAAAGTGGACGTTATCCTCGTCCCCGTCGGCGGGCACTTCACTATAGACGACAAGGACGCCTGGAGCGTAGTTGACGCGCTGGACGCGTCGGTCGTCGTTCCGATGCACTACAAGACCGAACACCTGGACTTCCCGATCGCGCCCGTAGACGGGTTCATCGAAGGGAAAGACAACGTCGAGCGGCCCGGGACGACCGAGTTCGAGATAGCCGGTTCCGACCTGGGCCCCAAACGCGTCGTGGTTTTAGATTACGTAAAGTAAACCGAAAGGACCGGAAAGGAAAAAACTATGCGCGCGATAAAAGCGGCCGACATATCCGCCGCGGTAAAGAAGCTTTGTATTGACGCGTCGCACAACCTCCCCGACGACGTTATAGAAGTATTTAAAAAATTCGCCGCCGAAGAAGAATCGGAGGTCGCGAAACAGATATTGGAGAAGTTAATCGAGAACGCCAAGGTGGCGGCCGAAGGCGAATACCCCCTGTGCCAGGACTGCGGTTTCGCCGTCTTCCTCGTCGAAATGGGCAACGAAGTAACTATCGAAGGCGCGTCCCTCCGCGCGGCCATAGACGAAGGCGTCCGCCAGGGTTACGGCGAAGGCTATCTCCGCAAGTCCATCGTGCACCACCCGGTTTACGGGAAGAACACCGGCGACAATACGCCGGCGATAATCCACGTCTTCCCGACCGAAGGCGACAAGCTGTTCATACACCTGGCGCCCAAGGGCGGCGGAAGCGAAAACATGAGCAAGATCGCGATGCTCAAGCCGGCCGACGGGCGTGAGGGGATTATAAATTTCGTCGTGGACACCGTCGCCGAGGCCGGCCCGAACCCGTGTCCGCCTATCGTCGTGGGCGTCGGCATCGGCGGGACCTTCGAGTACTGCGCCCTGATGGCCAAGAAGGCGCTCTTCCGGGACATCGGCAAACCTTCCGACGACGAGTGGAACGCCGAGCTGGAACGGGAGCTTCTGGCGAAGATAAACGACCTCGGTATCGGCCCGATGGGCTACGGCGGCCGGACCACGGCGCTGGCCGTCCACGTTGAGTCGTTCCCGCGGCACATCGCCAGCTTCCCGGCGTCGGTCAACATCAACTGCCACTCGGCCCGGCACAAGACGGTGGAAATTTAGAACGTAGATTATAGAAGGTAGAGGGTAGAAAGTAGAACCGGCGGGTGTGGTGCCCGCCGGTTGTTTACAAATTGCATATCGTTAACTAGAAATTAATTTAAACCCACAAAGCCGTTTTATAACCGATATCGATTTATAAAACACGGATTCGAAACGCTTGTCATCTTCTTTAGAGTAGGTTGAAGTTGACTTGGCTCGATGATCGTAAATACGGATTAGCGATAGTAGGAAATTTATATCGTTTTCGATAAAAGCGACGCCCGTCGTTATGGGAAACCGCTCAAAGAAACATCTAATCCGCCCAACCCAAGTCGGCTTACCAGCGTCGTTAACGAACTTCCCGTTATCCGACCATTCGTAAAATATACTATCGGGAGTAATGTGCTTGATGAGGCCTTTAATTACGATTCTCATCGAGCTACTTACGTGACGGCGATACCCGAAACGTTTGGCCTTAAACGCGTCAATAGCTTCGTATAGTACTAAGGCTAATTTAGGCTCTATAAGCTCCAGTAACTCTAACGTTTCTTCGAAGTCTATCTTTTCTAATGTCGCATAGTCGCCGTTCTCGAACGTTATTATTTCTGCGATAGTAACGGAACGCCCGAATTCGTTTAAATTCCCGGCGTAGTCTTGTTCTTCCGCTAATTTATATTCGTCATCCCGCTCGCCTATAACTAAAGACGATGGGAAACTAGTAACTACTCGTTCAAAGCTCCTAGTTAAATGACGGGTAGCCCGGAAATCTTCGGCCACCGCATTACCGATGAAGCCTACGCCGTTTAATCTCCACAGTTTGCCGATTAAACCTACGTTATCGAAAGCCGAATTAAACTTATTAAGTGCCGAGTACTCCAGCATTTCGCTTATTGCTACTATAGGTTCGGCGAGACGTAGCAACTTTTGGTTCTCGCCTATTATTCTGGAGATATCTCTATAATGTTCCGCGAAAGCGCTTGAGTAAGAACACGCAGTATTTATTGTAGTTAAATCGCGCGATATGAATTCTGGAATTATAGCTTGGCGTTCGCGGATTAAGTAAGTACTATCCATAACTGGCTTAAGTACCGACGAAATGTGGAGAGCGTGGTCGGCTAACCTAGAGTCGATAACAGGTCTTAAAACATCCGCAAACCCCGCCATAGCTTCTAATCTAGGGTAGGAAGCTATTTTCCCCACGCTGTTAGCTAACGAAATTATAGCTTCTATTCCTTTTATTCGATTTCCGTCAAACATATATATTGATGTAAATACACCTCAGGGAATTATTAACTCGCGGGGAAATCGCTCGTTAGCTATCAGGTCGTAGGAGGTTTTAACGAGGGCGTTCTTAAACGCCAGCCGCTTATCGGCCGTTTGTTCAATTAACCTAATCAGAGGGATACCCCAACATCCTCTTTAGTTCCGGATCGGCTTCGCTTTCGTATATGTAAATCTCTTTAACGTGTATCGTATCGCCGAGGTCAGTAATCACTATGAAGACTACGTGCCAGTGGTCGCCGACCCGGGCATAGTTATCGGGAAACCACCAACATATTTCGCCTTTATCATAGTCGCTCGCTATGACTTTGCCGTCCTCAGACTCAAAGCGGTATCCGGCCAGGAATTGCTCATAAACCACGTCGTAGTTTCCGCCATCAAAAGACCACTCAAGCGTAGCAGTCGCGGCCGCCGATACCGAAAAAGCCAAAAATAGTATAATCGCCATTCGTCGCATTCTTTTTCCGTTCGCTTATATGTAAAATTCCGCTTCTTCGGCTTCGGTCCCAACTCCGGGAACGCGTGGACGGCGCAGGAGCATATCAGATAGTATCACAACTTTCCCGGAAATACAACAAGAAAACATATATAGGTTTCAATCACTATACAACCCACAGCACCTTGCGCACCCGGGAAAAGTACCGCGCCGGGCGACGTAGCGGCGGAACTCGCGGAACAGCTCGCCGTTCCATATTTCGCCGAAGGGCTTTTCCCGAACGTTTCCGACTTCCAACCCCAGGCACGGCGTTACCGTACCGTCGGGCATTATGTCCACACGGAGCCACCGGGAGAAGCAGCGCGGCCGGAGCGGCCGGGCCGGCTCGACGTAGTACGGGCGTAGTTCATCCGGCAACAGATCTGGATAGAAGTTGACCGGGAACGGATACTCGGTCCGTTCTATCGCTTTCATCTCGCCTTCCAACTTATCCAGGTTGATCCCCGACGGATCGTAGACAAAACCCTGAAGGTACGTCGTATCCTGCCCGAAAAGCCGCTCGAACTGGTACCTTTGCGCCGCCGCGATCGACGGGACCGTGAACCATACGTGCTGGAACGTCAGCTCGTCGAGGGGCAGTTCCGATAGGAGCGCCGCGGTCTCGTCGAGCCGGTCGTAGTTATCCCCGGTAATCGTCGTCGTAACCTTGACGTACGGCTTCCGTGTTCCCGCTTCGGCCCGTCGCTCCAGGAGGGCACATAACCCCTCGTACGCCCGTTCCCAACTCCCCGGGACGCCCCTTATCTCGTCGTGTACGTCGGCGGGCCCGTCGAGCGATACCATTACATTATCGAGACCGACGTCAACGAGCGCCGCGGCGTCGCGCGCCAGGAACATACCGTTGGTGTTCACGCCGCAGCGGAGGGCGCGGCCTTTCACGTGGGCGATGAAGTCAACCGCGTCGGGCCGGACGAATGGCTCGCCGCCCGTGATCCCGATTCTGGAACGGTACCGCCCGACGTCGTCAACCACCTCGCGGAGCTCGTCCAGCGTTAGCTCGTCGCCTGAACGCAGGTACTCCTCGCCCTCGGCCCGCGCCGAGCGCTCTACCCAGCACATATCGCACTTCAGGTTGCAGCGCCGGGTCAGCCAGAAACTAACGGAATAGACGCCAAAAGCCCGCCCGCGGAGAAACCGCGGCTCGAAGCGCGTCTTGGTTCTGACTATACGCGCCGCTTCTTTCAAGACGTCGCGAGGCGAAGTGCGTTTTATTTTACCCCAAAAATCCATAACCCGGCGTATTATAACAGAAAACGTAGGGGCGGCAATCCCTTGCCGCCCGATTATGCGTCATTATAATCCCAGACGGGCTTCGCCCGTCGGACAGACCGTGAAGGTCTGTCCTTACGAATACTTGGGCGTGAAAGGATTCACGCCCCTACCCCTGGGGTTTCTTCGTCGAGCTCCTTCTTCATCTTCATTATAATCCAAGAATCCTCTTTGGTGCGGACGAGGACGAAGGAACCTCTCAACTTCTCGCCGTGTAGAACGAAAACGAGTTTGTCGGGTTTTCGGTTGACCAGTTTAAAAGTACCGCGGTCCCATATCGTTACGGTTCCGTCGCCGAATTCCCCTTTCTTTATCTCGCCCTCGAAGTCTATGTAATCGACGTCGTGATCGGCGACCTCCTTCGCGAAGCGACGCTCGCCCGGCTTCGTCGAGACGCCCTTCG
>CBDUXC010000042.1:0-9808 GCA_965371065.1 uncultured bacterium | reverse complement strand
CGTTAAAGCGGATCTGGCCAACCTCATGCAGCGGGAAGAGCAGTACCGGTGGATCCCCACCATCGCCGTCAGTTACCACGTAGGCGTCGACGGGCTGTCGTTCCCGCTTTACCTCCTCACGACGGTCCTCTCGTTCCTCGCGGCGATAGCCTCGTTCTCGGTCAAGGAACGGGTCAAGGAGTACTACGCCCTTTACCTCCTTCTGGTAACGGGGATGATGGGCGTCTTTATCTCGCTCGACCTCTTCCTGTTCTACGTCTTCTGGGAAGTGATGCTGGTACCGATGTACTTCCTCATCGGCATCTGGGGCGGCAAACGGCGCGAATACGCGGCCATCAAGTTCTTCCTCTATACCCTTCTGGGCAGCGTAGTAATGCTTCTTGGGATTCTCGCACTTTTCTTCGCGTCGACGCCCCACACTTTCGATATGATGGCCCTGATGGCCCAGAACGGTAACTTCGTACACGGGTTCCAGCTAATCGTGTTTATGTCGTTCTTCCTCGGGTTCGCGATTAAAATACCGATATTCCCGTTCCACACGTGGCTTCCCGACGCCCACGTGGAAGCGCCGACGGCTATCTCGGTCCTCCTTGCCGGCGTCCTCCTTAAGATGGGCGCCTACGGGCTTCTCAGGATAAGCTATCCTATACTGCCCGAGGGGGCCGTTTGGTTCGCCGTACCGCTGGCCGTCCTGGGGGTAATAAACATCGTTTACGGTGGCCTGGTCGCGATGGCACAGAAAGACCTGAAGAAGCTCATCGCGTACTCGTCGGTGAGCCACATGGGATTCGTCCTCCTGGGCATGGCGGCGATGACCGCCACCGGGTTCAACGGCGCAATGGTGCAGATGATCGCCCACGGTATCATCACAGGCGGGCTCTTCCTTATGGTCGGCGTCCTCTACGACCGGACCCACGACCGCATGATCGAAAACTACGGCGGGCTGGCCAATAAAGTACCGATATTCGTCGGTGTCTTCTCGTTAACGATGTTCGCGTCGCTGGGTCTGCCGGGTATGGCCGGGTTCGTGGGCGAGTTCCTCAGTTTCGCCGGGGCGTTCCCGATATACAAATGGGCCGTAATCGCGGCGGCACCGGGCGTAGTTATAACCGCGGGCTATTTCCTCTGGACGATCCAACGGATGTTCCTGGGCGAGTTCAATACCCATTGGGAAGGCCTCACGGATATGAGCGCCCGGGAGCTGGTAACGATGGTCCCTCTAATCGTATTGATGATCGCGTTCGGCGTGTGGCCGCGGTTATTAATCGACCTGATGAACCCGGCGATGACCAAACTGGCCGAGTTCATGGCCACGTTCCGCTAACGGTTTTGTATATCAACCCTTACTAAGGGGAAAAGTATATGGTTTACGACTGGATGCACCTGGCGCCTCATATGGTTCTGGCCGGCGCCGGTATATTCGTAATAACCCTGGACTTGATTTGGGGTAAGCTCGGACGCGCGCTGGCGCCCTGGCTCACAATCGTCGCGGCGGCCGCGGCCGGCGCCCTGGCGCTCCAGGCGTGGGGCCCCGGTGCCGTAAGCTGGGGCGGGGCTCTCGTCGTGGACAGCCTGTACGTACTCTTCGCCCTCGTCTTCTCCGTCGCGTTGATTCTGGTTACGCTTCTCTCGGTGCGATACTGGCCGTTGGACCAGGAAAAAAAGCCCGAGTACTTCGGGTTGCTCCTGCTTGTTACCGCCGCCGTTTACTTTATGGCTTCGAGCCTGGACCTGATACTTATCTACGTCGCGATCGAGTTCTCGTCAATTCTATCTTATGTGTTAGCAGGATATTTACGCCGCAACGCGGCGTCGGGCGAAGCCGGGCTCAAGTACTTCCTCTACGGCGCGTCGGCCTCGGCGGTGATGCTCCTCGGGTTCGCCTTACTTTTCGGGATGACCGGTACCACTAACTTAGTCGGGATAAGCGAAGCGCTGCCCGAACTGGGCCGGTCCGCCGGCGACGTGGGTTACATCACTCTAGTCCCGGGCGCCGTGGAAATCCCGGGCAATTGGACGCTTTTCCTGGCGGTCGGGTTGGTGCTCGTGGGTCTTGGCTACAAGATAAGCGCCGTACCGTTCCATATGTGGGCGCCGGACGTGTACAACGGCGCGCCCACCCCTATCGCGGCGTTCCTTTCGGTCGCGTCTAAAGCTTCGGGCTTCGCCGTCATCCTCCGGTTCGTTCTGACGCTCCACCCGAACCTGGAGCTGGTCGGCGGCGCGTGGACGTCGTACGTCTCGGTCCTCGCCGTCCTCAGCATGGTAATCGGCTCGCTAATCGGCATCGTCCAGAACGACATCCGGCGCCTGCTCGCGTACTCGTCTATCGCCCACGCCGGGTTCATCCTCCTCGGAATCGTCGCCGGTACGCGGCTCGGGTACGCGTCGGTGATTATATACTTGGTCATCTACGCGTTTATGAACATAGGAGCATTCGGTTTGGCCAGCATGATCGGCCATATTACCGGTGGATACGAGCTGGGCACCTATTCGGGCCTGGGGCGCCGGCGCCCGGTCCTGGCGGCGCTCATGGCCGTCTTCCTCCTGTCGCTGGCCGGAATTCCGCCGCTGGCCGGCTTCTTCGCGAAGTTCTACGTTCTGGCGGCTATTATCCAGACCGAGCACTACACGTTGGCGGTCATCGCGATTTTAATGAGCGTGGTCGGGCTCTTCCTGTACGCAAGGGTGCTGAAGGTTATGTACTTCGAACGGCCCAAAGAAGTGGCTCCCGAGGTCCGTCGCCTGTCGTGGGCCGGCGCGGTAGCGATGGTCCTATGCTTCGTCGGGACGCTGGCGCTCGGCGTCTATCCGCAACCACTTGTGGCCTGGGCGAAAGCCGCTATTGCTATGGTCGTATAAAAAGCGCTGTACTACACGGATACAACGAACCGCCCGCGGGAACGGGCGGTTTTCGGTTATTAAGACGCCCCCGGCCAAAACATTTGATTTGCCCTGCCTATTTTGCTAAAATCTCCAAAAGACTGAATTCTCCCAAACGACGTTCCGAACGGTTGGCGGCTATGTTTAAAAGAGACTATTCGTTACTGATAACCGCCCACTCGGGCGATAAGGTTTATTCGTTCCACGTAACCCGCTGGGCGATACGGGCCGCGCTCATACTCTTTATAGCCGTCGCGATTAGCTCAGCCGCGGTAATCTACACGGCCGTCGTCAACTACCGCGTTCTGAACGACGCGGTCGTACCGGCGTACGCGAGCAACATAATTCTGGCCGAGGAGAACATGCGCCTGTACGAGGAGATAGAGACACGGGACAACGCCATCGGCAGCCTCGAGTTCCGGGTCGATAAGGAGCGGGAGGAGTACGCCCAGGCCCTGGCCCGGCTCCACGCCAGCATCAAGCGTCTGAACAAGTTCTACACAGATTTAAAAATCATGGCCGGGTTCAGGTTGTCCGCCGACGAGGCGAAGCGGCTCAGCGGCAACGTCGAGGACCTCGGTTCCGGCGGCCCTTCTATGGACCGCTACGAGTACGTCCAATCTATGCTCTTTCAACAAGACGAAGATTTCATACGCGAGAGCATTAGCCGCGAAAGCGTTCTCGCGAAGGAATGCGCCCGGTGCGAGAAGGAGTTCCTGGTCCTGAAAGCGATGCTGGAGAAGAAGAAGTCGCTACTGGCCGATATGCCGGATATGACGCCGGTTAAGGGAATTATCACGTCGTACTTCGGCGCCCGGCGCGCCAACGGCGTCCACAACGGGTTGGACATCGCGGCGCCTACGGGGACTCCCGTCGCGGCGCCGGCCGAAGCGGTCGTTATAAAGGCCGGCCCGAGTTCGTTGTACGGGAACGTCGTTTTTCTCGACCACGGCAAGGGCGTAACGTCCCGGTACGCCCACCTCTCTGACGTCAACTGTACTATTGGCGACCGGGTCGTCCGGGGCGACGTAATCGGTTTCGTCGGCGCCACCGGTTGGGCTACCGGCTCGCACGTGCACTACGAAATCCGCATAAACGGCGTATCGGTGGACCCGATTAACTACCTTAGCGAGAAGCTGCAGATCCACATAGTCGACGGGAGCAAGCGAATAAGCGTAGATATCCCCGACGACTTCGAGGAAACGCTGGAGTTAGTGGAAGAAGAAGACGTACCTACCGGCGGCTTTAACGAGGAGTGATACGGGGCGTTCGCTAGATGGATAAACCGATCACGATAACGATCGCCGGGCACGACCCGTCGGGCGGCGCGGGCGCCGTGGCGGACGCCATGACCTTCGCGGCGCTCGGGTGCTTTCCTGCGACCGTCGTTACCGCGGTTACGTACCAGAACACTACCGGGTTCGCCGGTTTCGAGCCGGTCGCGCCCGAAACCGTGGAGAAGCAACTAATAGAGGTAATGAACGACTACCAGATCTCGGCGGCGAAGCTGGGGATGCTGGGGTCAGCCGATATCGCGTCTATGTTAACGCCGTACCTAATAGCGTACGCGGACGCCGGCGTACCGGTAGTCTGCGATACCGTATTCGCCTCCGCCGGCGGCGAACCGCTGTTCGAGGGCGACGCGGTCAACACGTACGTCGAACACGTAATCCCCCGCTGTTCACTGATTACGCCTAACCTGCCGGAGGCGGAAATGTTGGCCGGCGAAAAGGTGGAATATCCGCGGTCGGCCGCCGAGAAATTATACGAGCTTTACGAAGTCCCGGTCTTGTTGAAAGGCGGTCACGCGCCGGGCGATACCGTAACCGACGTGCTCTTCGACGGCGAAGGCTTCGCCGAGTTCTCGCGGCCCCGAGCCGAAGGGGAAACACACGGGACCGGCTGCCTGCTTTCCGCGGCCACAACCGCTTATTTAGCCAGAGGTTACGAACTCCGCGACGCGGTCTCGGCGGCCGAGGACTACGTCTCGGCGGCGCTGGAAAACCGTCTAACGCCGGGAAAAGGAGCGGCGGTACCTGACCGGCTCGCGGCGGGGTCGCTACAATAAGGGCAGCGAAAAACGGACTATTTGACAAGTTGTCGCGTTTACTCATAATAACGGGCGTTTTAACCGGTCTAATCTTCGCCGGGTGCGAAAAAGAAGAACCGCCGGACTACGGAAAATACGCCCCCGCCGGGACGATACGAGACCTTAACCTGGCGTATAACTTCCGGGACGGGAAGCTGTTTACCGGGCTGTTCGACAAAGGCGACTTCGAGCTGTTACCGGGAACGCCGCCGGAAGGTTTCCCCGCCGAATGGGGTTACGACGAGGAAACGGCCGCGACCGAAGCCCTGTTCGAAGACGCGTACTCGATAACTTTTGAAATGGTGAGCGACGATGCGTACGTCGGCCGGGCTCGGGTGGATAACAGCGAATATATAACGCCCTGGCTCGATACGCGGATACGGGTTTATCCCGACGAATACAAAGCGTTATACGCGAGAGGCCTGGTCCGGTTCACTCTGCGGCGCGGCGGACCCGACGAGCCTTGGAAGATAATCCGAATAGAGGATTACACCGGGCCCACGTACGCCGATGTACTGGAAAAACCCGATACGGAACTGACTTCGTGGACGGAGATTAAGCTGTTGTACCTCCGTAAAAATACTGTGGAGAAGGACGCCGAATGAACTGGGTTGACCTGGTACTCGCGGCGGTCATCGTATTCAACGTCGGCCTCGGTATCGCCCACGGCATCTTCCGGGAGGTATTGAGCCTGGCCGGGATCGTTATCGGTATCTTCGCCGGAATAAAGGGTTACGAAGCTATCGGTTGGCACGTTGAGGGTTTTCTGGGTACGGGGCCGGGCGTCGCGAACCTGGTGGCCTTCGTCCTGATATTCGCCGTAATAGTCGGCGTGTTCTACTACCTGGGACACCTGCTCCACAAGGCGGCGGCCAAGCTCTTCGTGAGCTGGCTTGACAGGACCGGCGGCGGGGTCTTCGGCGTTGTCAAGGGGCTGTTGTTCGCAAGCGTTATATCGCTCGTGCTGGCGCTCTTCCCGTTCACGGACAAGCTGGAGAACGACCTCAACACGTCAATCATCGGCCCTCAAGTGGTCAAATTCGCGCCGGCACTCTACGGAACGGTAATGGGATGGGTCCGCGGTGGAGATTACGAAGGGTTGGATATAACGTCCCTGTTGGAAAGTTACGCCGAGGACGCGGCCGAGGAGACCGAAGACGAGTCATTACCCGACGACTTCCTGCCCGACGAAGATAATGAAGAATAGCGAGAAAAACCCGAAGTTGATAGACCACCACGTCCACACGGTTTACTGCGGCCACGCCGAAGGAACGTTGGAAGACTACGTGGCTTCGGCCGGGGAAGCCGGCCTTGAAGGCATCGGGTTCTGCGATCATTTACCGTTCCTGGCGTTCGAGGACCGGTCGCTCTCGATGTGCTGGGAGGAACTCCCACGGTACGTGGACGAAGTACTCAAGCTCGCGGGAAAGAAAAAGCCGCCCACCGTAAAATTGGGTATTGAAGCCGACTACTTCCCCGGGCAGGAGGAAACTCTTTACGGTATATTCTGCAACTTCCCCTTTGACTACGTTTACGGGTCAATACATTTTATCGAAGGGTGGGGCTTCGACGACGGCCGCAACGTAAAAAAGTACGAAGGCCTCGACGTGAACGACTTCTACCGGAAATACTACAATCTCGTAGTGGACATGGCGGTAACCGGTCTCTTCGACGTATGGGCCCACCCGGACCTGCCCAAGAAGTTCCGCTACCGCCCCGATAACCAGCCGGTCGAGTTGGTCGAAGCGGCTCTCGAGGCTTTAGCCGCCAACGGGATGGCGCTGGAGGTCAATACCGGCGGCCTGCGTAAGCCCGTCGGCGAGATATACCCCGAACCGTGGATATTGGAGATCGCGAACCGCGCCGGCGTACCGATATGCTTCGGCTCCGACGCGCATAAACCCGAGTACGTGGGCGCCGCGTTCGCCGAAGCCGTAAAGCTGGTTCGGTCCAGCGGCTACGAATCTCACGTAACCTTCACGGGGCGGCGCCCGGTGGAGTTGGAACTCTCTACTTAAAAAAGGTAACGTTTATGCGTTTGGGTGTGAACATAGACCACGTAGCGACCGTCAGACAGGCCCGAGGAACTTTCGAGCCGGACCCGGTAGCGGCCGCCTTCTTATGCGAGCGGGCCGGCGCGAGCCACATCACTATACACCTTCGCGAGGACCGTCGCCATATCCAGGAGCGGGACCTGGCGATACTGAGCGAGGTCGTCGCTACCGGCATCGACTTAGAGATGGCCGCGACCGCCGAGATGGTCGAGGTCGCAAAAAAATACGAACCCACGTTCGTAACCCTGGTCCCCGAGAAACGCGAGGAGCTGACGACCGAAGGCGGTTTGGACGTAGCCGGGCAAGTGAAACGATTGACTGAAGTCGTCGCTGAACTGAAAGCGGCCGGCATACCCGCCAGTACGTTCATAGAGCCGGAGGAAGTACAAATAAACGCGTCGGTCGAAGCCGGGGCCGAAATCGTCGAAATACACACCGGCGCGTACGCCGACGCGACCGGCGACGAGAGGGGACTACAACTGGAACGTATAGCGGCCGCGGCTCGGCACGCGTCCGACGTAGGGTTGTCGGTCAGCGCCGGCCACGGGTTGACGTACTACAACGTAACGCCGGTCGCGGCGATAACGGAAATTGGGGAGTTGAACAGAGGCCACAGCATAGTATCCCGGGCGATCATGGTCGGGATAGAGGAAGCGGTTCGGCAGATGCTCGCTATAATGAAGGAAGCCCGGCGGTAATGACGGTCGTCGGCATAGGGTTGGACGTAGTCGACATTCCCCGGTTCGCCGGGGTTTACGAACGTTTCGGCGAAAAGTTCCTGCGGCGGATATTCACCGAAGCCGAAAGGACATACTGCGGTAAACGAACCGAACCCCTCAACTGCTACGCCGGGCGCTTCGCCGCCAAGGAAGCGATTTTCAAGGCGATCGGCGGCGGAACCGGCGTACCCATCTCCCTGCGCGACGTGGAAATAGCGATGGATGGACGCCGCCCGACGGCCCGTCTGCGGGGGACGGCCGAACGACTGGCCCGCGAACGCGGCATAATAGAGGTGCACGTAACGATAAGCCACGACGCCGGCATCGCAGCCGCCGCGGCGGTGGCTGCAACCGCCGCGGCGGTGGCCGTCGAAGGCGACTAACCCGCTAATGGTAAAAACCGTAAAAATAAACCGGGCGAAGATACCGGCCGAAGTCGTTTCGATGGTCCAACGCCTACAGGAAACCGGTTACGAAGCGTACCTGGTAGGCGGATGCGTCCGGGACCTGGTTATGGGCTCAGACCCGGACGACTACGACGCCGCGACGAACGCCCGGCCCGACGAGGTAGTCCGGCTGTTCCCGCGGACCGCGCCTACCGGGATTAAACACGGGACCGTCAGCGTACTCGGCGAACGCGGCCGGTACGAAGTAACCACGTATCGCTGCGACGGGAAGTACGGAGACGCCCGCCACCCGGACGAAGTGAAGTTCACCGGCGACATAAAAGAGGACCTGGCACGTCGGGATTTCACAATCGGCGCGATGGCGTACGACCCGATAAACGACGTCTTTCTGGACCCCTTCGGCGGCGTACAGGATTTCCACGACCGGATAATCCGTGCGGTAGGCGACCCGGCCGAACGTTTCTACGAAGACGGACTTCGGCCGCTTCGGGCGGTTCGCTTTGCGGCCCGCTTCGACTTCGCCGTGGACCCGGCCACCTTCGCGGCCATTCCCGACGTGCTGGATAGAGTCCGGATGGTCTCCGCGGAACGGGTACGGGACGAGATTATGAAGATGCTGGAGCAAGCGCCTAAACCGTCTTACGGATTCGAGTTAATGCGAGAGTCGGGGTTGATGGGGCTTTTCTTACCGGAACTCCTGGAAGGATACGGCGTTGAACAGAACAAATTTCACGCGTACACGGTTTACCTGCACAACGTGTACACTTGCGATAACGCGCCGGCGGGTAAGCCGCTCATAAGGCTCGCCGCGGTATTACACGACGTAGCCAAACCCCAAACCCGCCGCGACCGAAACGGAAAAGTAACGTTTTACAACCACCAGGTAGTCGTTTCCCGTATGGCTAAAAAAATAATGGAACGGCTCCGGTTCAGCAAACGGGACCGGGACTACGTCGGCCATCTGGTCTACCATCATATGTTCGGTTACACCGACGAATGGACGAACGCGGCGGTGCGCCGCTTTATCCGCAAGGTCGGCCGGGCGTTCGTCGAAGACTTGTTCGAACTGCGAATCGCCGATACTATCGGGAGCGGCCGCCCGCGGGCGTTCCCGGTCTACCTCGAAAAGCTTAAACGGCGGATCGACAAGGAGCTGGCCAGTACGGACGCGTTCAGCATTAAGGACCTGGCGGTCGGCGGCGAAGCTGTTATGGAACGATTGAAAATAGCGCCCGGACCCGAGGTCGGAAACGCGCTTAAGTTCCTGCTCGAGAGAGTACTCGATGAGCCGACGCTGAACCGGCCGGAGAAGCTGCTGGAACTATTGGACGAGTATAGGGTCTTGACAACTTAATAGACCAGGGCGCTAATCGAGCCTGGGGAGGGCCCACTCGTTTTTCGAACTGAGAATAATCGTTATGGGGCCGTCGTTAACGAGCTCGACTTCCATCATAGCTCCGAAGACGCCGGAAGCGACAGGCACGCCCAGGTCCGAAAGCTCACGAATAAAACGTTCGTACAAGGCTTCCGCCAGTTCGGGGGGCGCCGCTGCGGTAAAGCTCGGACGGCGCCCTTTTTTCATTTCGTCACGATGAAGGGAGGTAGTACCATGCAGAGCGAAGAAAGAAACCTTGCAGAAGCAGCCGCAAGCTTGAC
>CBDUXC010000041.1:0-9925 GCA_965371065.1 uncultured bacterium | reverse complement strand
CGCGGGACTACATGACGGCCTGGTACGCGGAAGCGCAGCTCCGGGATAAGCTCGAAGAGGAGTTCGGCGAACATTGGTATAAGGACCCGTCGGCGGGCGAGCTCCTGCAGGACCTATTCCTGCGAGGCGACTCCTGGGAAACGGAAGATATGCTTCGGTATATAGGCTACGACGGTCTCGACTCGTCGTATCTGGCAGCGGACTTCGCCGAGATGTACGAAACCTTCAAATCGAACCGCTAAGCCGGAAACCGTCTAAAAGCGAAAGGGCCCAAACGGGCCCTTTTTATATTCGCTAAACGAAGATATATTAGAATAAACCGAAGCCTCCGTAGATGCACAACATCTGCAAGTGTTTTTCCTGAGGCGCTTGATAGCCCTTGACGTTCTGTTCCATAAACCTGTCCACGGAAGTGGTCCCGAGGTTGAAAGCCATAATGTAGCGAACGCCGAACTTGATGGAGATTATCGGGAACTTGTTCAGAAGCGCGCCGCCGCCCTCAACGTAGAAACCGTAGCCGTTGTCGGGGTCGACGGGGAAATCAAACCCGGGGATGTAACCCTCCAAAATGCTGAGGGGAACGCCTACCGCGGAAAGTTCGCGCCGCACGTACATAAACCCGGGCTCGAAGTGTATGCCCAGCATGAAATGGTCGAGGGCCTGGATTCTGACGCCGGCGCCGACGGTATAAAGGCTCGACTCGATGTCGCCGTACTTGTCGATATCGGACGGAATCCCGTCGGGGAACTGTTCTTCCAGATAATCACCCATAGCCTTATCGAACTGGGCGTCCTTACCCAGGGACGCGTACATACCGTTCGGGACGACGGATATCGGCCCCGCCACCGGTATCTTTATCCCGAGTCCGATGAACAGACCGCCGCCGTACCGGTCGCCCAGTTCGCCTAAAGTCTTCGTATAACCCATTTTGAAGTCCAGGAAAGCGAACGCCGCCGAGGCGCAAAGGACCAACGCTACCAGCGTAAAAAGGAAATGTCTCAGCCGCATAATCTATCTCCTTGAGTTTGTTTTCGCGGGAGTTAAACGCTTACCGGGATTATATAGCCCGACATAACCAAAGTCAAGCCCGGTTTATACCGGGGGCTTGCGGGTTTTACGCGAGTTGGCGGGGGCGCCCGTTGGCTCTGCGCCGACCCAATCGCCCTTGACTTGAACCGGCGGACGCGCTCGTAGAAGCCGTTCAGTAGGCCGTATACGCGCAACCGACGTTCTAATCCAACTCCTTCAAACACCACGAAGCCGCTTTTCGCATCAGCTCCCAGTCGGAACCGCGGTCGTCGAGTTCTTCGGCGAAGTCGGTTCCGTCGCGGTCGCCGTCCTCCTCTATATCGGGAACCGGCCCGATTAGAAACACGCGGCCGGCGCCGTACTCGAAGGCGACTACCGCGGGGTCGCCGCCGACGGCGTAAACGCCCAGAACGTCAACGTCGGTTCCGGGCGCGGGTATCAACCTCGGGCCCCAATAGTACAATATCCACTCGGAGTAAACGTCCGACGCGGTTATGGGATGGTCGAAGTCGACCACGTTTACCCGACACATCGCGTACTTAGGGAAGGGCGCGATTTCGTCGATTATACCGACGGTTTTGCCGGGAAATATACGCAGCGGTTCCGTCGGGATATCCTTCCCCGCCCAGATTATCTCTTCGCTCGCGAAGTAAGCGCCGGCGCATATACCTATGTAGCCGCCGCCCGCGGCGACGAAGTCCCTTATCTTCTCTTTACCACGCGAAGAAATGTCGTCGGCGTACCGATACATATCGCCGCCGGGGAAACAGATTATTCGGAAGTCGTTTAAGCGTTTATCGTCGATGTAGTCGGCGTCTATGAGAGAAACGTTATAGCCCATCCACTCGAACATATTTTCCGACGCGATAACCGAGTCCTCCCAGCAACCTTTGCCCGAATATAAGGCGACGGTTGCGTCGTCTTCCGCGGCGGAGGAAACGCCGCACAGGGCGACGGCGATAATCAATATATATGCTGCGACGGTAGTTAAGCGTTCGGTTTCCATAACAGGGTTACTTCGAGGCCGGACGTTAGCACGGAACCGATAACCGGTCAATAAGGTATTGGGCACCTTTAATCGTGAAGTGCCGCGGTCTTGTTCGCCGGAACGGTCCCTATGGGCGAGATATATAGAGCGATTTATAACACCGTTGGTTGCGGAATTCCCTTTTACCGTTTACGCTTTCGTGTTATACAAGTAAAGGACGAAGGTACGTACCTCTATCAAAGAACGTACGCAACGAACCCAATCGTTTACCTGGGGGTGTTTATATTGAAAGCAGCGACAATCGCTTGCATTTTATTGGCGGCGTTTATCGGGGTTTTTAACGCCGGCGCCGAAGAGTGGCTCGAAGAAGCGGTCGAAGAAGAAGCACCCGCCGTCGCGGACGAGTGGGACGCGCCTATCGGGCCCGACTACGGCGACGAGTTCGCGTTCGACGAGATCGAGTGTCTGCGGCTCGTACGAAGTTATTACAGAGAGGGTTCGTACGTCTGGGCCCTGGAGACGGCCAAAGAGTACTTAAAACGTTACCCGGGCGGAAAGGACCGTCCCGAGGTCGAATTTATAACGATCCGGTGTCGGCTGAACCAGGGCGAGTACGACGGCGTATTGGACGGTCTCGAGCGGATTATGTCGAAGTACTCGGGGACGTGGTGGGCCGTGGAAGCCGCGGACCTTTACGTTGACCTGTTCAGCGAAGCGGTAACGCCCTGGGACAGTTCGGAATGGGCTTATTGGCTCGCCGACAGGTTCGACGTTTATTACTACGATTATGATAACCCGAAAATGGTAAAAGCTCGTAAGAACGCGTTAAAGAAAGCCGAGAAAGCGTATAAGGGATATATGAAGAGCAAGAGCGGCGCCGAACGCGAAGAGCTGGCCGACCGCAACGCCAATAACTATATGAAGATGATGGGTTTCGTCGTTTTCGATACGCCGGGAGACCCGGTTGAAACGTACAACGATAAAGTATCGTACGTGGACGGCGTCCTCGGCAAAGAGATGAGCCGCGATATGGAGTCGGCCCTTCACTACTATATCGCGTCGATTATTGCCGAACACTACTACGTCGACCCAGCCGGCTGGGACGAGGACGTTCACGGCGACTTCTACGCGTGGAGAGACGCGAAGCGTTTTACCGTGCTTGAAGAACACTTGAGAGACGTCGCCGGCGAATACGGCGACGCCGTCGGCGGCACAGCGGCCAAAGCCGCTTTGGCGAATTACGCGGTCGTTCACCACAACGACCCGCGCGCCGGGGCGAACGAGTTCGACGAGCTCGCGTCGATGGTCGACGACGAAGATTATGCCGAGTTCTTCGGGGAGCTCGCGGAGGATTTACGCGGGCCCGCGCTGGCGATAACGAACGTCGAAACGGAACCGGGAGGTACTCCCGACCTAAGGTTAGAAATCGCCGCGAAGCTTTACGACGAGGTGGAGGTAAGTGTCTATCCCGTCGACCCGAGGAGTTACTACGATACCCCCCGAGAGCTCAACGCCGTAGACCTTTTCCTGAAAGACGGGAGGAAAGTCGTAACCGACTTAGACGCGTTTTACAGGGAAGGACAAGGCGAGAAGATACGCGGCGAGGGCATCGATTACGTAGAACCGCGCCCGTCCGCCGAGCTGCCGGGCGTCGGCGACGCGGTATTAAGCAAGGCCGTCGCGACCGGGTACGCCGGCGATTTGCGTATTACGACTTTCACCGCGGATATCGACGACCTCGAGCCGGGCTTATACATAGCCGAAGTCAAGACCGAAGATAATATGGCCAGGGCTTTCTTCGCCCATTCGGGAGTGGCGGCCGTTTACGCCACGGACGACGAATCGTTGTTCTTCGAGATAGTGGACTCGGAGAACGGCGAACCGGTTCCGGTCGACGACCTTTACTCCTATAACGAATATGCCGGCACCGACGAGTCCGGCTATAACCGAAGGTACAGGGACGAGGTTAAACTAAAAACGGAGCCGGCCGGCGGCGGGTACGCTGCCGACATAGCCGGTCTCGAGCTGGAGGGCCGCGTCTATATAGTAGCCGAAACGGTTAAAGGTCCCGCGTTTCTAGATTTCAAGCCGCCGTCGGGCGACTCCGAAACCGAGAAGGAAGTCGGGATAATCTATACCGACCGGCCGCTCTACCGCCCGGAACAGACCGTCGGCTTCAAAGCGATTTTAAGGCGTGTGGACTTCCGGGAAAAAATCCTCGATCCGGTCGTCGAAAGGGAAGTGGAGCTCACGCTGAAGTCGCCGATGGGCGACGAAATCTGGACCGGCGACGGCGTAACCGACGAGTACGGCGCGCTCTGGGGTTCTATCAAGCTGCCGCCCGGCGCGCCCCTCGGGACGTACGACCTGTATTGCGAATGGGTCGTCCTGAAAGAGGTCGAAGGGGAACCGTTCTACCCGGACGAAGAACCGTTCCGGGGGTTGGAAGAGGTACCGGTGGAAGAAGAAGTACTCGTCGAGGAGAAACATTACTCCGCGTCCTGGAGCTTTGACCTGGAGGAGTACGAGAAACCCGAGTACGAGGTGAACGTAACGGCCGAGAAAGACCGTTACCGGTCGGGGGAAACGGTGCGCGTCGTCGTCGAAGGGCGGTACTTCTTCGGTTCGCCGATGGCTAACGCGTACGTCGAGTACGAGGTTTACCGGTCGGGTAACACCGACGGCGAATACGGCTACGAATACTATGTACTGAAGGAAAAAGGCGAAGGCCACGCCGGCAAAGACGGGCGTTATATTATCGAGTTCCCGAGCGAATACGCCGGCGAATACGATAACTACTACCAGATAGAAGTAAAGATTACGGACGCGTCCAACCACGTAATAGATGAATACTTCGACGTTTATACCTTCCGATCCGACCTCTTCGTCGACCTCGAAGTCGATAAGTACAGTTATTACCCGGGGGATACCGTCGAACTTACGTTAAACACCACCGATTGGTACGACGCCCCGGTCGCATTACCCGTTACCGTTACGTTCTACGAGTACGAATGGGTTCCGTACGAGGGATACGTTAAAGGCGAAGTCCTTTATTCGACGGTGGTCGTTACCGATTACGACGGTACCAAGAAACGCGCGGTAGAAATCCCGCGTGTTATATCGACCGACGAAATGTTAATCACGTGCGCGGCCAAAGACGCGTACGGGACGGAAATAAGGGATTCGACCACCGTAAGCATCGTCGCCGAAGAAGCGGCAACGGTCGAAAAGATACCGGAAGTCGAAATTACGGTTGACGACAATCATCCTACCCTGGGCGACACGATAACCGCGACGATACGGTCACGGTACGAGGGAATAACGGTCGGCGTCTTGTTCTTCGCCGACCGGGTGGCGAAATTCGAAAACGTAAAACTAAGTCCCGACGCCGACGGAGGTTCGTCGGCCAGCTTCGATATACTGGTGGACGAAAGGTTTTTACCGAAACTCCGGCTGAAGGCCGTCGTCGTCAACGACGACGTTTACTACGAGGATACGACGTACGGCGAGATAACGAACGTAAACACCCATATGAACATAGCGGGGGAGCTGGACAGCGGAGAATACCGGCCGGGCGATACGGCCGGCGCGACCGTCAAATGCACCGACTACGACGGCCTTCCCGTAGCCGCCAACCTATCGCTGTCGGCCGTCGACGTATCTTTGCTGGCTTTGCGCGCCGACAGAACGAACCGGCTGCCCGATTCCTTTCGGTCGGCGTTGTACCGGGAATTTTACCCGTCCACCGGCAATTCGCTGGACGTTATCAACTACTATTCCGTCGCGACGTATCTCTTCCGTTACTACAAAGGCTACTACGGCGCCCGCGTAGGCTGGCCGGATACGACCGCCGAAAAGTTCCTCAGCGGTATTTCGCTCCCTAAATACGTAAACCCGGAAGTCCAGGAGTTCATCCACCTATCGGGTACCGACCTGTTGAACCCCGAAAGATACGACTACGTAACGGTATGGGAAACTGCCAAGGGGCCCGTCGGAAGCGCGCTGATTGCGCCGGTCGTGGAAATAGGCGCCGGTAAGGGTATGGAAACGATGGAAATATCCGACGAAGAAGCCGAGTTCCCGGAAGACCCGCTGGAGAAGGAGGGTTATCCGAGGCCGCCCGTCGTACCGACCTCGGACGCGTTCGGCGACGTATTCGTCGGGCGGGGCACGGCGCCCGAGAAGGTAACGATAGACGGCAAGGAGTTCATCCAGACGCGGCTCCGTACGTACTTCGCCGACTCGGCTTACTGGAAACCGGACCTCTATACGGATAAGAACGGCGAAGTCGAAGTTAACCTGGTCGTACCGGACAACCTGACCGCGTGGAAATTTATCGCTCTGGGCGTAGATAAAGGCCAGCGGATAGGGTGGAACTACAGCACGTGCAACGTTACCAAGAACGTGTTGGTCCGATTGGTAACGCCGCGGCATATGGTCGCCGGCGATACGGCCCGTATAAAAGCGATAGTCCACAACTATTTAAGTTCGGAGAAAGAGTTCGCCGTCGCGATAGACCTGGACAACGTGATGTTGGCCGAAGGCTCAAAGACGACGTTCCGTTCCGTCGAACCGGGCGATACGTTCGCGTTCGAGCAATCGGTCTGGGCGGACCGCCCGGGCGACGCGACCTTTACGGCGATAGCGCTGAGCGACGTCGAGTCGGACGCGATGACCAAGACCGTTAAAGTACATCCGCACGGTATCGTAAAACGTCAATCCTTCTGCGGACGTTTGCGCGATTCGGTAGAGCACGGATTGACGATAGACGAGCGAATCGACCCGGACACGTTCGACGCCCGGCTTACTATGGCGCCTTCGATCGCGTATTTGCTGAGCCAGGGGCTGGACTTCTTCGAAGAGTACCCGTACAACTGCGTCGAACAGGCGTCCAACAGGTTCCTGGTTAACGCGCTGCTGGCCGAGGCGGCCGGCAAGCTGGGCCTGAACGAGTCCGAACTTTCGGCAGGGCTGGCCGAAGCTATCGACGAGGGCGTCGCGACCCTCGCCGAAGCGCAAACGGAAGAAGGCGGATGGCCCTGGTGGAAGGGCGGAAAAGCTTCGCCTTATATGACGGCGTACGTAATGGACGGCCTGCTAGCGATTCAAGTAAGCCCCTTCGTCGGCGAAGTCTCGGCGGTCAAAGTCGATAATATGGTCTCGCCCGGGAAGAGATACCTCAACAGATACCTCTTTGAACTAAGGCGTTCCGAAGATCGGGAGGACTGGGAGCTTTCCCTTTACGTTGCGGACGTTCTCCTGCGGCACGGCCTGACCGAGCCGGGCAACGAGATAATCCTCGACGCGGCCGATTATTACTTCGACCACCGGGAGGTAAAAAGCGACCGCGGGTTGGCGCTCCTCGGTTCCGTTCTGTACTACACCGGTCAGGAAGGTAAGTTGGGTACGGTCCTCCGCAATCTCGATAACGGCGCGAAGGTCGGGCCGGACCGAACTATTTACTGGGGCGACGACCCGGATTATTGCTGGCGTTGGTGGCAAGACAGCGTCGAGACGACCGCCAAAGTCCTCGACCTGAAAATGTTGGCCCAACCGGAAAGCGAACAGGTTCCTCATATGATCGACTGGCTGGTGGACCAGCGCCGCGGCGCCGCGTGGAAGTCCACGAAGGACTCGGCGGAAGCCACCAAGACGCTGATACGTTATCTGTTAAAGTACCCGGAGGTTTCCGAGCGAGTAGTCGTCGGATACGCTTTGGGCGGAAAGGACGAAGGGAAACTGCTGCTCGAGCCGGCCGATTACGAGGAACCGGAAGCGACGGTTTCTTTCGACATAGACGACTTCGACGTGGGCGTTAATCTACTTAAGCTAACCCGTTACAAGGGGACCAGTCCCGTCTTCTATACGGCGGCCGTCAAGTACTACACCGAGGCCGAAGAAATCGCGGCGAGCGAGGGTACGGTTACCATCGAACGCGATTACTACGTTATCAAGCGTAAGCTTAAAAAAGGCAGGTTCGAGGAGGAGCGCGTCCCCCTCGACCGGCCCATCGAGGTCGGCGAAGAACTCGAGGTGGAAATAACCATAAACTCGCCGTACGACTTCGATTACGTGGTAATCGAGGACCCGCGGCCGGCCGGCTGCATCTATACCGAGATGGCGTCCGGTTACGACTGGTGGTTGGACGCGTACGTGGAGCTGAAGACCGAAAAGCGAGCGGTGCTAATGGACCGCTTGAACAAAGGCGAGACGAAGTTCAGCTACCGTCTCCGGGCCGAGATACCGGGCGACTTCGCGGCCCTGCCGGCGACGGTTTACGGCATGTACTCGCCCGACATCGGCTCGAATACGGCGAGTACGAGGATAGAAGTAGTCGAGTAAACGGCGCGAACCGACCTCCGTAGCCCTTTCAATAACTCCCCGCTTGACTTGAACCGGCCCCTGTGCTAGATTTCGGCGCGGACCGCGAGAGTGGCGGAACTGGCAGACGCGCTGGATTTAGGATCCAGTGGTAGTTACCGTGGGGGTTCGACTCCCCCCTCTCGCAAGATGCTCGGGCGACGCCGGCCCGACGTTTTATAATTCAGGCGGAGCCTCTCGCCCGCCGCCAATAACCGACCGGGACCAACCCTGTGGCCGACGTAAAAAGCGAAATAGAAAAAACAGGGGAGAACACCGTCCGCCTGCAAATAGCGGTTCCGGGGGAAGCCGTAGCGGCCGCCCTCGACGCCGAGTACAGGCGCTACGCGCACGAAGTCAAGATGCCGGGTTTCCGAAAGGGCAAAGTCCCCCGCCGCGTAATCGAAAGCCGGTACGGTAAATCCATTCTCGACGACGTCGTCGGCGACATCGTCGCCGAAACCCTGGACGAAACGATTCGGGGCAACGAACTGGACGTTATCGGGACGCCGGCCGTCAACGTCGAACCGTACGGCGGCGCGGGCGATCTCGTCTATTCCGCCGAAGTTGACGTTTACCCAGAGTTCGAACTCCCCGACGTAGAACCGATATTCTCGAAAATCAAGGCCCGCAAACCGAAGGTTACCGAAAAAGACGTCGACGCGGCGCTGGAAAGCCTGCGGGCGGCCAACGCCACCCTCGAGCCGGTAACGGACCGGCCGTCGGAAGACGACGACATGGTTATCCTCAGGTTTCTGGCGGAGACGCCGCCCGGGTTCGAAAAGGACACAATCAGAATATGGGCGAACAAAAACCCGGACGACTTCGCCGGGCGGCAAGCGCTCGGCCATACGACGGGCGACAACTTTTCCCTCGTCATCAAGTACCCGGAAGACTTCGGCGATAAAACCGTAGCGGGAACCGAGCGCAATGAACCGGTCGAGGTCGTCGAGGTCAAGACGCCCGTACCTCCAGAACTCGACGACGACTTCGCGGCGGACCTGGACTTCGACGACCTGGGCGCTCTGCGCGAAGACGTCCGCGAAAAGCTTTTGAAGCGGGACGCGGCCAAAGCCGGAACGGAAGCGTTCGACGAACTAATCTCCAGGGTCGCGGCGAAGGTCGAGGTCCCTATGTCCGAAACGTTCGTCGAAAAAGCGGCCGCGGACGCGCACGGCGTCGAGTCTCCGGACGAAATCGAAAGCGTTTCAAAACCCGAAGCCCTACAAACCACGCGCGAAGATTTATCCAGATATATAATCATCCACCGCATGGCCGAGGAGAAAGGCATTAAGCCGACGCGGGAAGAAATCGAATCCTTGAGAAGAAGCGTACTGGAAACCGAAGGGTTCCGGATATCTTACTCGGCCGCACTCGATTATATTTTGAAGACTAAACTCACGGAATTCCTGTTCGGCGAGAGCGACGGGCCGGCGGAAAAACAAAGCGAAGACGGCGCCGCCGCGGTAGTGAGCGGCGAAACCAAAAAATAAAGCGATACGGCTTAACTTTCAAAGAGCGAACGGTTATCAGGCTATGAAAGATTAT
>CBDUXC010000040.1:0-9938 GCA_965371065.1 uncultured bacterium | reverse complement strand
GAACATCAAGAAATGACCGTCGCCGACTTCGATAACCGGCGATATCGTCCCCTCGTGATAGTCGAATACGTGCTCAAGCAGGACAGCGTTATACGGTTGTTCCCCGTTTCCCGCCGGTTCCTTGTTAACCTTAAATCTAGCGACGAATTCGTCGGCCACCGCTGGTAGTCTCTCGCCCGTTTCGGTTACCCCGTACTTTCTGAGAAGGTACCCATAAGCTTTATCGGCCGCCGTTTTGAAGTCCGCCGACAAAGCTTCGGCGTGCAGTTCCTCCAACAATCCCCGGTCTCTAATTAATATAAAAGCCCCTTCCATAATCTCGGGTAAAGCATAATCTTCTTTATGACCCTCATAATAGGCGGTTATTTCTTCGCCGGTAACCTTTGGAATCGTCGGAACGAACACTTCTCCGTACACCCGGTCTATGAGTTTTCCCACCCGGAAGCGGTTCATTTCCCTTACGAAATCTTCCCGTTCAACGATGCCGCGCCGCTCGGCCTCCGCTTCGACCAGAGCTTCGCGCACGAAAAAGTCTAAAACACCCTCGACCGCGTCCTTGAACCGTTTTGGGTCCGACTCGCGGAACGCGTTCGGGTCGATATCCGAGAATTTCAACTTATAAACGAAATGGTCCCAGAAGTCGTCGAAGTAGATGGGCGAACCGTTTACCGTTGCTATAACGGTAATCGGGTTAAAATGCTTTTCCCCGACTTCGGCGACCGACAACGAAAGAACGTCGTCGTAAACGCCTTTGTTGCGTTCGACTACGGCCCCGTCGCGCAGCTTATCAACGCCTTCCGATATCACGTTGTTCACTCCGTAGTTTTCCAGTTTTCCCCTTATCCTTTCCTTCTCGGTTTCGTAATCCAATTCGATCGGTTCGGCGTCGCCGTCGTATTTGTATATGAAATACATATCGTAAAATTCGCGATATATAACGTCCGTATAATCGCCCTTATCCTCGAGGTCGAATATCGCGTCGTGGGCCGGGACCGTATGATACGTTATCGGTTCGGGGCTTTTTCCGCCGGTACGCCTCGTAAGTACGTCTTCCGAAAATTTTTCTACAACTTCTTCGAACGGCCGGCCCGAGTCGAGGGTCTTTTCCGCCTCCTCCGCCTTTTTCTCAGTTTTGGTCGCTATTAAACTCACATAACGCGGATGGGTCGTACGGTCGTAGAACTCCCTCACGTCCTCGTCCGTAACTACTATTTCGGCGAGAACGTCTTCGACCAGCAGATCGTTTAATATTCCCCTCCGGTGCGTATAAACGTCCCTTTGCAATACGGGGTCGTCGCCGTAACCGCGGGCTTCGGCTTCGATCTCGAGGACCCGACCGGTTATCAAATCGTCGAGAAAGGACCGAGCGTCGTCTAACGTGTCGATTACCGGTTTATCCCCGGGTTGGGCTTTATCGACCGCCCGGTGGTAATGGTACAAGTAATCGCCTGCGGTTATTACGCTCTCGTCGTCGATCGTAACGACGGGTTTATCCGGGTCCACGCCACCGCACCCGAACAGGGCCGCGGTTAAAAAGAAGACGGACGATATAATGGCGACCTTCAACGAATCGGTACGATTTCCCATCTCCCGTTCTCCCGCTATTACGGTAATATAAAACCGACGGTAAGTTCTACGCGCTCTTAGACGATAATATAAAAAACCGAGGGCTTAACGCCGGCCCCCGGCTTTTAAGATTCGGGGTCGACGGGGCTCGAACCCGCAACTTCCGGCGTGACAGGCCGGTGCTCTAGCCAAATTGAACTACGACCCCTTTCGCAGGCCGGTTTTATACCATACCGGCTGATGGATTGCAAGGCTTTTTTAGTTTAGCCGCGTCCGTCCCGCCACGGAGCGTCGTATTAAACACGGTAAAACTCACGACGAAACATCTCCGCCGGCGTTATCCAGGCCCAGGAACCGACGCTTTTCTTCGACGAAATCCAAGACTTCCTGAGCTGTAGCCTCGTCGGCCTCGCCTCCCGACAACCTTTCGAGGATATTCCCTAATTGCCGGTCTTGGCGCCGCCGGTCCAGTTCCCGGAGACAATCCGACGCGATGCGACCGACATCTTCGCCCGGCCGTTCGAACATAACCAGCTTCGTAACGAAACGCTGGTCTTCGGGTTCAAGACCTTCCAAGACGCGGTGAATTATATCATCGCGCCCGGCGTATTCGCGAAGTAAGAAGACCACGCGGAGTACACTCTCGTCGTAAAACGTTATCCGCTCGATTTTTTGGCGGTAGTCTTCGACCATCTTTGGATAACGGAGAAGCACTCGCAACAAACTCGTCTCGGGGTCGAGACGAACCGCGTGATCGCGCCCCTCTTCGGACGGCCGCGGCGTGCCGCGCTTTAAGTCTATCATCCCCGGGTCAATCCCGAGAACCTTGGCAAAACGGTCCATCCAGAACGCCCGCTCGACCCGGCTCGGGACCTTTAAAACGAGACCCTCTACTTCGCGAATAACCGCCAACTTGGAGCCGACGTCGTCTCCCCTGTGTTTTTCCCGAACGCCGGCGAAGACGAATTCGAGCCAGTCGACGGACGACTCTATCAAATCGTCGACGCCTTCCCGCCCGCGGGACACGGCGACGTCAAAAGGGTCCTCGTCGCTGGGTAGTATTACCACCCGGACTCTGGCGCCCTGCTCGAGTAAGTGAGACATCGCCCGGATCGTCGCGGCCTGACCGGCTGTGTCGCCGTCGAAGAACATTACGATATCCCGGGCGAAACGCACAAGGTTTTTCGCCATCGTATCGTTCAAGGACGTCCCGGAAGCAGCGACCGCGTTTTCTATCCCCACCTGGTGGACGCCCAGTACGTCGAAATAACCTTCCACGACGAGTATCCGTTCGGCCTTCGTAATCGCGGCGCGCGCCCGGTCCAGGTTATAGATAATTCTGCTTTTATCGTATATCCCCGTGTTGGGCGAGTTAATATACTTCGGCGCTTCTTCATCGTCCGGGCCGAACGCGCGACCGCCGAAACCGACCGGTTCGCCCATAACGTTGTAAATCGGGAAGACGATACGCGCGCGAAAACGGTCGTAGCGGCCGGACCCGTCTTTACGTCGGTTGACCAACCCTGCGGCTTCCATCACGTCGGGACTCACCCCGCCGCGAGACGCCCGGCTCAGCAACGCGTCCCAAGAGTTCGGCGCGAGCCCGATCTCGAAGTGTTCTATAGACTCGTTTGTTACGCCCCTGTCGGCAAGGTATTTTTGGGCCGCCGCCGCGTACTCGTTGTTCGCTTTAAGGGACGACCGGTAAAAGTCCGCCGCGAAGGCAACGGCCTTTTTCAGAGAAGCAATTTCTGTTTCGGCCCCGTCGCGGCGCCGGCCGCGCAATTCGATACCGGCCTCGGCCGCAAGCTTCCGCAGGGCTTCGCCGAAGGTCAAACCCTCGATTTGCGTCAGGAACGTGAAAATGTTTCCGCCGGCGCCGCACCCGAAACAGTAGAAAAGTTGTTTCGTCGGCGAAACCGAAAACGACGGTTTCGTATCTTCGTGGAACGGGCAAAGACCGACCATCTGTCCCCCCGCTTCCCGGAGAGCCACGTAGCGGCTTACCACCGCGACGATGTCGACGGCTTCTCTTACCCGTTCTACATCCGAATTTTGAGCGTTCGGCGTCACGTCGCGATAATACAACCGGCGGCTTATTCATACAAGTATTTTCGTCCCCTTCCCGGACATCCGCGTACCGTAAAAGGCGAATTTACGAAACCGCACGTTAACACATTAACGATATACTAAACCAACGACGTTATTATTGGGATAAGCTCGCAAGGCCGTCGGGATTACGCAATCTATCGGTCCTTGAGGTGAGAAGAACGTACTATAATCCCGGTCCTCGACAGCGTTCGCGGGTCGATTACGTATTAAAATCACCGCGTAGGAGTAACTACCGAGGTCATTATATTACTCCTACATACTACGGATATTAAACTTGACCGCACCGATGTGTCGTGGTAGATTGCGCGCAATATGCGAGTAAGGTTACTTCTTTCGCTAATTCCGGTTCTACTGCTCGTTTTTTCTTCGAACGCCGATGAAGGAGACGAGGATAAAGAAGGCGCGCCCGAAGAGGATCAGTTTTTTCTCCCTCCCGGCTCGTACCCCGCCGTGGAGGTTTTCGGCGGTTTGTCCAACGGCATAACCTACCACGACGGCGTTTACCATTCGGCGAAAAGGGCCGCGCGCGCCGGTAATACGGGCGAACTGCTCGACGATATCGGAGAAACTTACGACTACGGCGCTACTATCCGGTACATCGTTTATACCCGCTTCGACTTCGCCATCTCCCTCTTCCATCAGACGAGCCGGAAACGCGAGGTAACCTACCGTTATGATTATTCGGTGGTAGATCCGTACGTCAAACCGCCGCAATACGTCGAAGAACATATCTGGTATAAAGCCGATAACCTCGATTATAAAATACGGGTGGGTTTCGAACCGTTCCCCGATTTTTTCGTATCGCCTTATGCAGCGGCCGGCGTCGGGGGAAACTATATGCAGTTGACCGTTCGCAACTACTACGTACCGGAGAAGAAAACGCCCCTCACTTTTTTCTACCCCGGGAACGATACGGTAGGCCACTTCAGTTTCGATTATGCCCTTTACGGCGGGCTTCATATAAACTTAACCAACTATCTATATATTTTCGGCGAAGCTTTCTACGACCGACCGTTCTCGAACCACTACTACTTCGAATACTTACTCGAGACCGATTCGAAAGGGGTCCACGGCGGGGTTGGAATAAGATTGCGATAAACGATATTCTCCGTTGCGCGTGAGAGAGTTTTCAAGCGGCGGCGGTTGACATTACACCTTTATTGGGTTAAACTCAATACGCCGACAGGGATATGAAAGGTAGGATGAGATGAATAAACCGTTCGCTATGATAATAATCGTCGCCTATCTAGCTTTGACGGCGATTTCGGCATACGGTGCGGAGATAGACGCCGCTGCCGTGGAGATACCGATAATGGTAGAAGCGAATCTAACCGTTTTCGACGAAAACGGGCCGCTTTATCCGTTGATATGCCAACTTTACGAAGACGACGAACAGGACAGCGAATACAGCTCCGACGAAGTATTTTACTTCGGACCGGACGAGGACAGGATAAGAGCCGAAATAGAAAAAAAGATGAAATACCTCGACCCGGCGGCTAAAGCCCACCACGATATCCGGTTGATAATAGCGTCTTCCTTTATAGCGACGGCCGGCGTAATGATCGTGTTAGGGATATTACATTCAACGAAGGAGCTGCCCAGGGACTATTATAAAAACAAGGAGAAGTACGACGAAATATACGATAGGTTAGGTTATATTCCATTAACCGAGATCAAAGAAGTATATTATCCGTCCATCGTCATAGGTTCCGTTTTAGCAAGCACGGGCTTTTACCTGTTTTTTTAACGGTACAACGGCAAACCCGAGTTCGCGGCCCCTTGGGCCGTTTTTACATATCCGGGGCCGGACGCTGTGCCGTTATCAGGGCCGTTCGCTATATATTGACCTCCGGTTAAACCCGCTTTGACGGATAGATACCCCGTTGGTAAAGTAGCGTGAGGGTATTTTACGGGACGAGATGTGTTTTTATTCTATCGTATCGGTAACCTAAAAAACCGCGGTGTAACTTTCGCCGTCGTTTCCGCCGTTTTTCTACCTCTCGCTCTTACTTGCGCTCAAAACACGGACGGACCGGAACCGGCCGGGTATAGAGACGACCCAATTATTTTCTATGCGAAAGACGCCGAGGAGTTCGGCGGCGAACTGGTAACCGACCCCTACGCCGAAACCGATTTAGTATTAAAAGTCTCGCCCGCTACGAAATTGTACGGTGAAATCGTCCTCCAGAGATTAGGCGATATATTCGACGAAGGCGTTTACCTGGTCCACTTCTTCGTCCGGACGGAAGGCGGATTGGGGTCCGACCGCGCTATCGCCGAAGTAGAAGTAGCCCGCCGGAACCCTTTAGCCGGCACCGATTACGATGTAACCGATATGCGGACGGTAACCGGTTTATTGTTCACTAACGAAGAAACATACACTGCCGTACCCTTGTGCGTCTCGCTCGGGGAACGGGAGGAACTCGAGTTTCGGGTACGCTATCTCGGGAACGCCGTTCTATACTTGGATATGGTGACGATTAAAGAAATCGCGCCTTAGGCTTTTTGCGGCAAACGGAAGATAAAGAAAAAGGCTCCCGCTCGGGAGCCCCTTTTTCGCGTGTGCGAAGGTTATTCGCCGCCTTCTTCGGCCGGGACTTCTTCGGCCGGGGCTTCTTCCTCGGTACCCTCTTCTTCGGCGCCTGCTTCTTCGTCGCCCGTTTCTTCGGTTACATCTTCGGTTACCTCTTCGGTAGCCTCTTCATCGCCCACTTCTTCGGTTACCTCTTCAGTAACCTCTTCTTCGGCCTTCTCGCAGCCGAGCAGGGCGTAACCGCCGAAAGCGAATAACGCTATAAAGATAAAGACGAGTGATTTACGCATCTCTATGGTCCACCTCCCTTATATCAGGATAACAGACATTTTTAACACATCGACTTCTCCCTGTCAAGTTTTTTTCTCGTCCGTTATCATACGCCGCCCAACGCGTTTAAATAGTCGGGAAAGGTATGATAGCGGGTCGGCTAAATAGCTCCTCCGTACGAGCGTTAATACCTTTTCGTATATACACCGGGAACGGCAAACCCTACGACCGCCGGCGTTGAAAATCCCCGCCGATTTATGCACCCACCGAAAATACCACTTGAAAAATCTCACGAAATAGTGTAAATTCCGACCCCTTTTCACGAAGGAACTAATCCTATAAGGAGTTCAACCTGAAATGGCAAAAACCGGTATAGAAAATATACGAAACGTAGTTCTCGCCGGCCACGGCGGCGTGGGAAAAACGGCTCTGGCAGAAGCGATGTTGTTTACAACCGGCGCGGTCTCGCGCCTCGGGCGGGTGGAAGAAGGTAACACCGTAACCGATTACGACGAAGAGGAGATAAAACGCGGCAACTCCGTCTCGGCGGCGGTCGTACACTTCGACCACGGCGGACGCCGTTTTAACTTAATAGACTTGCCCGGGTCCGCCGATTTCGTATGCGACGTTCCCATGGCGATCCGCGTTGCCGATTTGGCGTTAATCGTCGTAAACGCCGCCGCCGGCGTAGAAGTCGGAACGGAGAAGGCGTGCCGCTACGCCGACGAGTACGGCATACCCCGGGCCGTATTCATTAACCGGATGGACCGGGACCGGGCCGACTTCGACGGGACGCTGAACCAGCTGTCGGAATTCCTTTCCGGCAATCTGGTTCCCTTTACTCTCCCTATCGGAGCCGCCGGTGATTTTAAAGGCGTCGTTGACATAATAAATAAAAAAGCCTACGTTTACGAAAAAGGCCTGGATAAAGAACCTACTGAAACCGAAATACCGGCGGAACTCGCCGACCGCGTAGACGGTATATATACCGCCGTGGTCGAAGCGGCCGTGGAAACCGACGATACGTTGATGGAAAAATATTTCGCGGACGAAGAACTCTCGACCGACGAAATCGCGGCAGGGCTTAAGTCCGGTATAACCGACGGGTCATTGATACCGGTTTTCGCCGGCGACGCGTTCGATAACGCGGGCGTAGCCCAATTATTAACCCACGGCGCCGCTTTCTTCCCGTCGCCGGCCGACGGCGAACCGTGGACCGGCGTTAAACCGGGAACCGAGGATAAAGTCGAACGGTCTCACGACCCGGACGGTCCGTTCAGCGCTTTCGTATTCAAGACGGTAATAGACATGTTCGCCGGGCGCCTTAATATAATGCGCGTTATCTCCGGCTCGGTCAAGGTGGCCGACCAGGTTTACGACCCGAACGCCGACGCCAAGTTTAAGGTTTCGGCGCTGGTCGAAATTATGGGTAAGAAGCAGTCGTCGGTCAACCAATTGAGCGCCGGCGATATAGGCGCCGTCGTAAAGACCGACGTCATCCAGACGTGCCATACGCTGTGCGCGTCGGGCGACCAGGTCCAGCTCCCGGCCGTCGAGTTCCCGGAACCGCTTATGCAGTACGCCATCTTCCCCAAATCGAAGGGCGACGAGGATAAACTGATGAGTTCTCTTACCAAGTTGATGGAGGAGGACCTGACGTTTACCGTAATCCGCAACGTCGAGACCAAGCAGACGGTCGCGTCGGGGATGGGCGAGCAGCACCTCGCGGTTATGCTGTCCAAACTATCGGGCCGTTTCGGCGTGGACGTGGACCACGAGATACCGAAAGTGGCGTACCGGGAGACGGTAACGAAGTCCTCGACGGCCCAGGGCCGCTACAAGAAGCAGACCGGCGGCCGCGGTCAATACGGCGACGTCCATTTAACGGTTGAGCCGTCGGAGCGGGGGACCGGTTTCGAGTTCGTGAAAAAAATAGTCGGCGGCGCCATCCCGACCAGGTTCATCCCGTCGGTCGAAAAAGGCATCGTCGAGGCGTTGAAGGGCGGCGTCATCGCCGGGTACCCTGTGGTGGACCTTCAGGTTACCCTTTTCGACGGTTCTTACCACACTGTGGACTCGAGCGACATGGCGTTCCAGATAGCCGGGTCTATGGCGTTCAAGAAGGCGATGGACGACGCCGGCGCGGTGCTTCTAGAGCCGATTATGGAAGTGGAGGTAACGGTCCCCGAGGAGTTTATGGGCGACATAAACGGCGACCTGAGCTCGAAACGCGGCCGGGTCCTGGGTATGGAGCCGATGGGCATCTTCCAGAAGATAAAGGCGACGGTCCCGATGGCCGAGATGTTCCGCTATTCGATCGACTTGCGGTCTATAACGGGCGGAAAAGGCTCGTTTACGATGCGTTTCTCCCGCTACGAAGAGGTGCCCAGAGAAATAACCCGAAAAATAACCGAGCAAGCTAAAAAAGAAGAAGAGAATAAATAGCGTTCCAACCTCCTTTTATTAAACGGCCGCCGGATTTTCGCCGGCGTTTTCGTCTTAGCAAAACCTGCCCGCTTCCGATAATTTTTATGGTAACCGGCGCACCCTGTATGTTAGAATCGCATTAAGGCGATTTCGTCTTTCTCGTAAACGTTTAACGGAGGTATTTAAGGTACCATTGGAAAAAGGGGGTTCTCCTCGCGAAGTGGCCGAAGAGTTTTACGAAGCTATTGCGGCCGGCGACATAGAAAGGTTCAAAGCCGCCCTTATTACGGCGGACCGTGAAAAAATGGAACGGGTACGGGGAACGTCACCCGAGTTCTGGTGGGAGTCCGGGCGCCGTTACGCCGAAGAATACGGCGTTACCTGGGAGTTCCACGGAGTACGCGAGGAAACCGACGATAAGGTAATTCTCTGGTTCAAACGGCTGAACGCCGACGGCACGCAGAGAGGTTCGCCGGTCCCCATACATTTAGTAAGCGACGAAGGCGAACGGCGCGTAGAAACAGCGTCGGTCTAACCGGGTTCTACCGCCACTTCGAAAAATCGGGGCTTTTTCACGTTCTATACTCCCGACGCTTTGAAACGCCCGATAGTTATCACGCAGCGGATCCTAATTCACCGCCGTTTTTAACCCTTGAAATACGTTAAAAAATTACGTAATATAAAAAGGGTGATAAGGAAAAACGGGTTACCTAGAAGCGGAATAAGAGGAGGGAAAGACATGAAGAACACATTAATTCTGATGTTTCTCGTGTGGGTCGTTTCCATGGGGGCCGCGACTACGGTTCCCGTCGGCCCCGCCCCTACGCCGCCGACGAACGCGTACTGGCATATCATAAGCGACGGCGGCGACAACGTCCTCGCTTGCGTTCTGGACGGTCAAACCGTCTACGGCAACGGCGACGACTGCCGAATACGTAACAACGACGCTTTCGACTTCACCGACGCCATCGTCATAAACGCTGAATTCGATATAAAAAATACCGTCGACTCGGCGAACGACCATTGCCTG
>CBDUXC010000039.1:0-9955 GCA_965371065.1 uncultured bacterium | reverse complement strand
TTACCGTCGCCCGGCCCCGGTTGAAATTCGACCTCTAAACCGTCCGCGCAAAAACCCGAGACCAGGATAAGCGCTACGGCGAATAATAATCGCATTCTTCCTCCTTGGCTGTCCTACTTTTTTTGAACGAAAAGGAGAAGGCTTTCCGTTCGCCTTCCCCTCATATTACCACTATGCCGGTTAGTACGTCTAGTTAAATAACCCAACGCAAATCCGCAAATCGAAACGGCGGGGCTTATCCCCGTCGCAAGGCGATTTCGCCTGCATAAACCCGCCGCAACACTTATCGGAATTCGGGTTTTTGAAATAACCCCGGTTTTAAGGTAATTTCCCCAGCATATTTCTCGCGATAACGATACGCAGTATTTCGCTCGTTCCCTCGCCGATTTCGGTGAGCCTGGCGTCCCTGTAGAAGCGCTCAAGCGGGTAGTCTTTCATATAACCGTAGCCGCCGAATATCTGGATGGCTTCGTACGTACAGAAGTGGGACACCTCGCTGGCGTAGAGCTTGGCCGTCGCCGACTCGATCGAGAACGGCTTCCCGGCGTCCTTGAGCATCGCCGCGTTGTAGACCAGCGCCCGGGCCGCGTCCATCTTCGTTGCCATGTCGGCGAGCTTGAACTGGATCGCTTGCTTCGTCCCGATAGGTTTACCGAACTGGACCCGAGTCCTCGCCCGCTCGGTCGCGTGGTCCAACGCCCCCTGTGCGATGCCGAGCGCCATCGCGCCAATGGAGATACGCCCGCCGTCGAGCGTCATCATAAACTGCGTGAAGCCCTCTCCCTCTCCGCCCAGCAGGTTCCCCGCCGGGAGCTTTACGTCGGCGAACTCCAGGACCGCCGTCTCGGAACCTCGAAGCCCCATCTTGTTCTCGTGCTTCGCTACCCGGAACCCCGGCGTTCCGCTCAGGATGATGAACGACGATATGCCGCGGACGCTCTGTTCTTTATCCGTGACGGCCGTTATAACGTATCCCGTGTCCCGGTCGTCGGACGCGTTCGTAATGAAGCACTTGGACCCGTTGATGACGTAGTGGTCGCCGTCCAGCACGGCCGTCGTCCGGGTCCCGGCGGCGTCGGACCCGGCGTTCGGTTCCGTCAACCCAAACGCGCCGAGTCGTTCGCCCCGGGCCAGCGGCGGAACGTACTCTTGAACCTGTTCTCCCGTCCCGAAGTTAAGTATCGGCCAGACACCCAACGAGTTGTGGGCCGCCAGTATAATGCCGGTGGAGCCGCAGACCCGGCTCACCTCCTCGACGACTATCGTATACTCCAGCGTATCTGTCCCGGCGCCGCCCAGTTCCTCCGGGACGACGAGCCCCAGATACCCCTTTTCGGCGCACGCCCGGACGACGTCCTCGGGGAACTTGCCTTCCCGGTCTATGTCGGCGGCCCGCGGTTCGACGACCTCCTTCACAAAGTCGCGTACGCCGGCCCGGAAATGCTCGTACTTCTCGTCTATTAATATCATATACGTTTGCCTTCTACTATTTTAATCCTTTAATAGTTCGGACGAGATGACCATCTTCTGCACTTCGCTGGTACCCTCGTATAACTCGGTGATGCGGGCGTCCCGGAAGAGCCGCTCGACGGTATATTCCTTCATATAGCCGTAGCCGCCGTGAATCTGGACGGCCTGGTCGGCGACGTAGTTGGCCGCCCGACTCGCCGCCAGCTTGGCCATCGCGGATTCCACCGAGAACCGGGCGCCCTTATCTTTAAGGTACGCGGCCCGAAGGTACAGGAGCCGGGCGGAATCGATCGCCAGCGCCATATCCGCCAGCTTGAACTGAATTGCCTGGAACTTGTTGATAGTCCGGCCGAACTGCTTACGTTCCGCCGAATATTTTACTGCTTCGTCCAACGCGGCCCGGGCTATTCCGACGGCCTGAGCCGCGATTCCGATACGCCCGCCGTCGAGCACAGTCAGGGCGATTTTAAGCCCTTTACCCTCCTCGCCCAGCATATTCGCGGCCGGAACCCGGCAGTTCTCCAGGTACACTTCCCTGACGTCGGCGCCGCGGATGCCCATCTTTTCGAAGCGCTTATCTACCTTGAGCCCGTCGGTCCCGCCGTCAACTATGAAACACGATAACCCTTTGGAACCCGCGTCCGGTTCCGTGGACGCGAACACGAGAAACGTCTTCGCGAACCCGGCGTTAGTAATGAAGCACTTGGTACCATTAATGACGTATTCGTCGCCTTCGCGGACGGCGGTCGCCCGGACAGCCCCGGCGTCGGTCCCCGCTTCCGGTTCCGTCAGAACGAAGCAACCGATTCCCTCGCCCGTCGCCAGCGGCGGGAGGTAACTGGCTTTCTGGTCGTCCGTGCCGAACTTTAGGAACGCGTCGGCAACAAGGCTCAGGTTTATCGAGACCACCAGCGCCGTTGACGCGCACCCCCGCGATAGTTCCTCCATACAGACGGCGTAGCTGACCGTGTCCAATCCGGCGCCGTCGTACTCCTCCGGTATCGTCAAGCCCAAGTACCCGAGGTCGGCCAACTGCCCGACCAGGTCCAGGTTCGTTTCGTCGGCCTCGTCAATTGCCTGGGCCGCCGGCGCGAGCACCTCATCGGCGAACCGACGGGTCGCGTCCCGCATCGCCTTCTGTTCGTCGTTAAGCTCGAAGTCCATAAACTCCCCCGACAGGGATTCGTTAACCAATTACTTTCAGAACACCGATATATTCGTTACCGTATACGTGCCTTTACCTGAAACCGGATCGTACTCGTACCACGGAAACCAGCCCTCGACGCTATCGTCCGGCGCGCCGGTAGGGTTGTATTTTGCGTAAAACCACACGCCTTTTCTCTTCAATAACGTAACCCACGAGTCGGAAGGTATTTCCGTTATAACTTCGGGGTCACCCTCTCGGCCGGGCAGCTCTTTATAAAGAAGCACGTCCTCATCGCCGATAGTAGCGGTCGGGCCTTCGTATCCCGCCTTCTCATCCTCGGGCAACGCGTCGGGCCAGGGGACTATGATTTCGATTCCGCTCCCGTCGCCCAGGCTCATGTACGATTCGTACTCGGGTTCAGTAGGTTCGAAGTCGCCGAACGCCCACTCGAGTCTGTCGTCGTAAACCTGTATCGGCGGCATCTCGACGGCCCGGAACAGTATCGGTCGTTCCCAGTCGAAGTGGGGGCACGGCTGCACGGTTATCCGGCCCTCGCCGATGGGCCCTTTCCAGTCTCCGCCGGTATAGACGACGTAGAAAAACTCGCGGCACCCGGCCGGCGCGGATTGTGTTCCGTAGTCGCAGTAGTATCCGCATTCTACTGTCTTCGCTTCGCCGGCCGCGAAGTCCACGGTCCATACGGCGTTGCCGGTCAGCTCGCTCACGTCACCGTCGGTGTCGTAGAAGATGTCGGTTACCTCGTACGGCGCGTCCGAGCCGCCGACCCGGAGACCGAACCTGGCGGTTACGTCGTCGCCCGTCAATTCTTCGCCGTAGTAATCGGTACCGGCCGGAGCATCGGCGGTCTCAGGCGTAAGCTCAAGGGTCCCCACGTTCAACGGGAAGTACATTTCGACGGCCCGGGCTTCGTCCGAGTCGTTAACGAATTCGAAAGTCCCGAACGCCTCCACGCCGTCGTCGTGCAGGACGATGTCGACCCCTTCGGCAGCCATACGTATATCCGGTTCTCCGGCCTCGGCCGTCGGCTCGGGCGCCCGGCCCTTGTTTATATACCAGCCCACGTCGGCATTAACGTCAGTAATTAGAGAAACCACTAATATTAACGGTATAACGATTCGTATCATAGTTCCATCCCTAAGGGCTTTTTACTGACCGTTTTCCTAATCTGTGATTGTTTCCCAATTATCTCGGTACACGGATAATCCCTTACGCGAAACAGCGGTATGTGTAGATTTTGGATTCCTTGGTCGTACCCCCTTGTGTTTCTTTAAGAAACTATTGTGGTTTTCATATACCATATCAACTAAAACCGGCCCGTTAACGATATAAAATTCGTCGTTCCCTTGAGCGTCGAGTTTAACGAACACAAATATTATCGGTTCCAGGAAGTCGTTTTTCTTACCCTCTATTGTTTGTACTCCCTCATCTGAAATATCAATAATTAGGAATTTTCTCGCATCTAACTGCCAATCGCCCGTCCGGATTGTTTTAACTTGAATTAGTTTCGACTCGTTTTCCGGGTTTATTGCGACGATGTCGTAATTCGGTACGTTACCGGTAAAAGTCGTAGCCAATAAACCCCTACGACATAATTCGGCACAAACGAGGTATTCGCCAATCTGTTTCGTAAGTTGCGTACTCTTGCCCGTTGCCATTCTCGTAGCTTCCTTATTATTATGAAACTCTATGTTTAAACATCCGCCGCTTCTATCTCTACCAGCACCTGGGCGTTGTCCACCTGGTCGCCGGTACCGGCGTGGACGGCTTTAACAACGCCGTTTACCGTCGTAGTCAGCTCGTGTTCCATCTTCATCGCCTCGACGATCGCGACCACCTGCCCGTCGGAGACCTCGTCGCCCGCGGCCACCGAAACCTTGACGACCTCGCCCGGCATTGGGGCGTATATGGACAGGATACCGTCCACAACTTCTGCGCCTACGGCTCCGGCTGTAGCCGCGGCGCCGCCCGGTTCGCGAAAGACGAACTGCCGCCCGGCGATAAAGACATGGACGGCGCCTTTCCCGTCGGCCACGAAGACGCGGTACGGACGTGCGCCCACCATTATCGAAAAACGCCCGGGCCCGAGTTTTTCCGAAGTTACCTCAAACTCGGCGCCGTCGCAGCGGACATTCCAACCGCCGGTCGTCTTCTCCAGGGACACGGTCCGCGCCGCGCCGTTATATTCGAAGGTGAAGTCCATCTCGGTTTACTGGTTCGTTATCTCCCCAAGCCGATTTCCCAGGTTCCAACGGTCTGCCAGGGCGACGGCATTTCCTCCACGGCCGACGCAGCGACCGCTCTCGGTTCCATCTCGTACAAGGCCGCCGCGGCCAGGGCCATCGCAAGAAACTCTTCGTCGTCGGCCGGGCGCCAATCGGCCATATGCTCTTCGATGAACCCGGTGTGGGTGTTCCCGGCTATGAACTCGGGTTGTTCCATTATATCCTTCAAGAAGCCGACGGTCGTTTCAACGCCTAATATTGGGTAGTCGCCGAGTGCTTTCGACATACGGCGTCGCGCCGCTTCCCTGTCCGGTCCCCAGGCGATTAGCTTTGCCATTATCGGGTCGTAATGGACCGAGACCTCGCCGCCGGAGTACACCCCCGAGTCCACGCGGATGCCCGGGCCCCGCGGCTCCTCCATCAAGAGTATCGGGCCGGCCGCCGGCAGGAACCCGGACGCCGGGTCCTCGGCGTAGATACGGCACTCTATCGCGTGGCCCCGCTGGGCCAGATCCTCCTGCTTGAACGACAGCGGCTCGCCTGCGGCGACCCGTATCTGCTCGGCCACCAGGTCCACGCCCACGACCATCTCGGTTATCGGGTGTTCCACCTGTATCCGGGCGTTGACCTCAAGAAAATAGTAGTATCCGTCCGGGTCCAGCAGGAACTCGACGGTCCCGGCGTTTTTATAGCCGGACGCCTCGACGACCTTGAGAGCCGCTTCGCCCATCTCGGTACGGAGCTCGGGCGTGAGCGCCGGCGACGGCGTCTCCTCGACGATCTTCTGGTGGCGCCGCTGGATCGAGCACTCCCGTTCAAAGAGGTGAACCGCGTTGCCGTGATGGTCGGCGAATATCTGGAACTCCACGTGCCGGGGCCGGACGATGCATTTCTCCAAGTATATGGTATCGTCGCCGAAAGCGCCTTTGGCTTCGCGTGCGGCGCCCTCCACGGCGGTAGCGAGGTCGTCCTCGCGCTCGACGACGCGCATTCCTTTTCCGCCGCCGCCGGCCGCCGCTTTGACGAGAACCGGGTAACCTATCTTCTTCGCTTCTTTCTTGAAGTGGGCCGCGTCTTTTCCATGACCCGACATCCCGGGGATGACCGGGACGCCTACGGCCGTTACGGCGGCCCGGGCCGCGAGCTTGGACCCGACCAGTTCCAGCGCGTCGGACGGCGGGCCGATGAATACGATACCCTCCTCCTCGCATCGTTTGGCGAAGCGGTGGTTCTCGGCGAGGAACCCGTAGCCGGGGTGGACCGCGTCACAGCCCAGTTCGTCCGCCGCGCCGACGACCTTATCGATGTCCAGGTAAGACTCGAGGGCCGGCGCGGGCCCGACGCAGACCGCCTCGTCGGCCATCGCGACGTGAAGCGACGCCCGGTCGGCCTCGGAGTATATGGCGGCGGCCGGGATGTCGAGCTGTCGACACGCCCGGATTATTCGTACGGCGATCTCGCCCCGGTTCGCGATTAGGATTTTGGAGAACATCGCTAACTATTAACCTATACCCGACCCGCCGACTGAAGTCGGCGTTCGCTGCTACGCCGGTTAAGCACCGCCGGTTGAAACCGGCGGTATCAAGCTTTTACTCCGCCCACTTCGGCTTTCGCTTTTCGAAGAACGCGGCCATACCTTCCTGGCCTTCGTCCGAGACACGCATCTTCGCGATACACTCGGCGGTGTAGCCCTTTATCTCGCCGATCGAGCGCCCCGGTACCCGCCGGAGCAGCTCCTTGCAGGTCGCGATGGCCTCCGGCCCGGACGTAATAAGCTTCTCGACAAGCTCGTCCACGGCCGCGTCCAGTTCGTCGTCGGGTACGGCCCGGTTGACCAAGCCGTACTCGGCGGCCCGGGCGCCGGTCAGGCGTTCTCCCGTCAGGAAGAGCTCCCGCGCGCGGCTCTCGCCGACGCGTCGGATTACGTAGGGGCTGATGCAGGCGGGGACCAGGCCCAGCTTGACTTCGGAGAGCGACAGTTTCGCCGACTCGGCCGCTACGGCGACGTCGCAAGCGGCGACCAACCCGGTCCCGCCGCCGATCGCCGCGCCGTTCACCCTCGCTATAGTAGGTTTCGGGCACAGGTAGATATTCTCCATCAGGTCGGCGACGGTGTTCGATTCTTCCAGGTTCTGCTCGTACGAGTAGTTAATGATTTCGCGCATCCATTGCAAGTCCGCGCCGGCGCAGAAAGACTTGCCGGCGCCGGTCAGTATGACGACACGGATGTTATCGTCCGCGCCCAACCTCCCGAACGCGTCCTGCAGGTCCAGGAGCATCTGCAGGTTGAACGCGTTGTGGACATCCGGCCGGTTAAACGTTACCCGGGCGACGCGGTCGTGGGTTTCGACTGTTATGGTTTCGTAGGGCATATTACGTACCGGGTTAAACTTACATCCTGAATACGCCGTACTTCGTCTCGGGTATCGGCTTGTTCAGACTCATCGCGATCCCGAGGGCCAGAGCGGTCCGCGTCTCGGTCGGCTCGATTATGCCGTCGTCCCATATCCGGGCCGTCGAGTAGTAAGGCGTGGACTGAGCCTCGTACTCGTCTATAATCGGCTTACGTATTTCTTCGATTTCTTTCTTCGTGAGTTTCTTCCCGTCCCGCTCGATTTGCTTAACCTTGACGGCCGCCAGCACGTCGGCGGCCTGCTCGCCGCCCATCACGCAGATGCGGGAGTTGGGCCACATCCAGAGAAGCCGCGGTCCGTACGCCCGCCCGCACATCGCGTAGTTGCCGGCGCCGAAGCTCCCACCTACGATGACGGTAAACTTGGGCACGTCGGCGCAGGCGACCGCGTGGACCATCTTGGCGCCGTCGCGGGCGATCCCCCCGTGCTCGTACTCCCGGCCGACGATGAAGCCGGTGATGTTCTGGAGGAAGACCAGGGGTATGCGCCGTATCGTGCACAGCTCAATAAAGTGGCTCGCTTTCAGGGCGCTCTCGCTGAAGAGGACGCCGTTGTTCCCCAATATACCGACGGGATAGCCCATAACCCGGGCGAACCCGCAGACGATGGTCGGCGCGTAAAGCTCCTTGAATTCCTGGAAGCGGGACCCGTCCACTATCCGGGCGATGACCTCGCGTATGTCGTACGGTTTTCGGACCGACGCGGGAATGACGCCGTAGAGTTCGTCCGGGTCGTAGTACGGGTCTTCGGGCTCGTCTCGTTCGAGAGGATACCGTTTGGGCGCTTCCAAACACTCGACGATGTTGCGGATTATCTCGAGGGCGTACTCGTCGTTCTGGGCGTAGTGGTCGGACACGCCCGAGATGCGGCAATGCACGTCCGCGCCGCCCAACTCCTCGGCGGTAACGTCCTCGCCGGTAGCCGCTTTGACCAGCGGCGGCCCGCCGATAAAGATTGTCCCCTGCCCCCGTACGATAACCGATTCGTCGCTCATCGCCGGGACGTACGCACCGCCGGCGGTGCAGGAGCCCATTACCACCGAAAGCTGGGGAATTCCCATCATGCTGAGCCGGGCCTGGTTGCTGAAAATCTTGCCGAAATGGTCCCTGTCAGGGAACGTCCCTTCCTGAAGCGGCAGGAAGATACCGCCCGAGTCCACCAGATAGACGCAGGGCAGGTTGTTCTCCATCGCGACTTCCTGGGCCCGGACGTGTTTCTTTATCGTGATGGGGAAGTAGGTCCCGCCCTTGACCGTCGCGTCGTTGGCGACCACCAGTACCTCGCGCCCGTGGACGACGCCCACGCCCGTGATAATACCGGCGCAGGGCGCGTCTTTTTTGTACATCTCCCACGCGGCGAGCGTGTTGAACTCCAGGAACGGCGTGTTCCGGTCGAAGAGCAACTCGAGCCGCTTGCGGACCGGTAGCTTACCTCGCTCGATGTGCCGCTCCATATAGCGCTCCGGCCCGCCCTTACGTACGTGGGCCGTCCGCTCCCGCAGCTCCGCCACCACGCGTAGGTTTACGTCCCGGTTCTCCTTGAACTCTTTCGAGCCGGTATTGACTTTGGATTCTATGCGGTACATCGGCCCCCCGGCGTAGGTTTAACGACAATCCCCGTAGGTGAGCATTTTCACGAGCCGGATTTCAATAGGCCGAATAATATAATGGACAGGGGGGAATTGCAACCTTGAAATCGTCAGTATAATATACTAAAAGAAATTATACGGGCGTTTTCACCTGCCGGTACTTAACCCGCCGAAGGTATAAAACCCCGGCTTCAGCCGGGGTCTTTTTCTACAACCGCGTTTAATTTGCGATCTATTCCCCGAACCTATCAAGCACCGCCTTATACCCGTACTTGATTATCCCGTGGGCACCCACCTCATTTATCCGCCTGAACTCGAGCGTTACCGGTACGCCGACCGAGACCTCCTCCGGCGCCGCGTCGGCCACCTGGCACGTAATCTTCGTTCCGTCGTCGAGCTCCACTACGGCGACGACGTACGGTACCAGGTTTATAAAGTCCGACGGTCCTACCCGGACCACCGAGTAGGTCGCGACTTTACCCGACGACGGCAGGGTATACGGCTCGGTCTCCCGCGAGCCGCAGACGCAAACGAGCCGCGGCGGGAAGTGGACCGCGCCGCAGCCCTTGCACTTCTCGGCTTCAAGCCGGTAGCGCTGGGGTATCTCTCTAGTGTATCCGGCCGGCATCTATGCCACCTCCAGGACGTGGACGACGGAGCTTCCGCCGGTCCCCCCCATGTTCTGCGTAAGGCCCCGGCGCGCGCCGTCGACCTGGCGGTCGCCGGCCTCGCCCCGGAGCTGGGTCGCGATTTCTATAATCTGCGCTGCGCCGGTGGCGCCTACCGGATGCCCTTTTGACTTCAGGCCGCCCGACGTGTTGACAGGGATTTTGCCGCCGAGGGCCGTTAAGCCGTCGCGGGCCGCCGCGTTCCCCTTGCCCCGCTCGACGAAGCCCAAGGCCTCGATAACCATTATCTCGGCGATGGTGAAGCAGTCGTGGATCTCGGCCAGGTCTATCTCACCGGGACCGACGCCGGCCATCTCGTAAGCCGTTTTGGCGGCCCTCTCGGTGGACCCGAGCCAGCTCAGGTCCGGCCGTTGGTGCAGGGCGATCGTGTCCGTAGCCGCGCCCACGCCCGCGATTTTGATGAT
>CBDUXC010000038.1:0-9981 GCA_965371065.1 uncultured bacterium | reverse complement strand
ACATCAATATAAACCGCCCCGTCGGGCTTGAGCTCCGATTTCACCAGCGAGAAACTCTCGACCTCGAAGGACCCGAAGTCACGACCCTCGTTCGCGGCGACTACGGCGCCCACGGCTTCCGCTGCGGCCGGGCCCTTCACCCGGGCGACCGTCACGTGGCCGCGGAACGGGCGCCGCTCCGCCTCGAAGCCCAGAGGGTCGAGCGAATGCTCGACCGCTTTCGCGAGCTCGGTCAACTCGTCGCGGCCGTCTCTCACGCCGGCCCAGACGACCCGCGGCCGCTTCACGTCCGGGAACGCGCCGGCGCCGCCGACGTTCATCGTAAATAGACCGGTCTCTTCAGCAACAGCTTTTAAGGCTTCCTCTATTGACGGTATCAGTCCCTCGTCCGTTTCGCCCAGAAACTTGAGCGTGATATGGACGTTCGCCGGCGGCACGAACCGCAGCCCCCGGACCCGGCCCTTCACCGCCCCGGAAAACGACGCGTACAACTCTTCTTTCATTTCGTCCGGCAGATGTACGGCTACGAACAACCTCATCGGTTTTCTCCCTTGCTATCATCGACGGAACCGAAGAAATCGAAGCCGGCGTTCTTGAACGATGATATTATATTCTCGTTAAATTCGACCATAATATCCTGGGGGTACCTGAACTCGAATAGGAACTGGGCGTTGTTCTTTATCTCGAGCTTCGTCATTTCTTCTTTTATCTTCTCGACGTCGGCCCAGTCGGCTGATTGTTCGGCGGCTTCGACCGACTCGACGAAGGCACGCTTAAGGTAGTTATCAAGGTTGTCGTCCAGGTCGCCGTACTTGTCGCCGAACATCTTCCGAACCTCGTCGTCGTTCCCGACGCGATATTTATGGTAGTAAACGATATCGTCGGTCTTCAGTTTCGGGATATGCTTCGGAACCGATTTTGGGTACCCGATGCACAAGACCATCAGCGGCAATACGTAGTCGGGCATATCGAAATGTTCCCTGGTTTCGTCTATGACCGACTGGACGGTCCCGATATAGACGGAGCCTAACCCCAAACCTTCAGCGAGAATTACAACGTTCTGGGCTGCGCACATCAGGTCGGCGTAACTTATCAGAAAGTGAAATAGGGACAGGTCGCCCTTAAACTCGGTGCGTAACAGAGAAGCCCAGCGTTTGAGCCTGTGGAAGTCGATGCAGAATATTAACGACAGGGGCGCTTTCGCGACCCAGGGCTGGCTCCCGAACATTTCGCCCAGGTCTTTCCGCGCTTTCTTGCCGGTTACGGCTATTATTGAAATCGGTTGGATGTTGCCGCCCGTAGGCGCGTTGTTGGCGGCGTCCAGGAGCTTTTGTACTATATTTTTCGGTATCGGCCGGTCCTCGAAGTTGCGAACCGAACGGCGTTTCATCATCAATTCGTATAAATCAATCATACGGTACCTCCTTTCAGCTTATTTCGCGCCCAACGGTACTATACACAGGAACCGGAACGGTTCGGCGCCGGTGTTCTTGAAGTTATGCATTTCGCCGCCCGCGACGAAGGCGACCGTATCGGGCTTAAGCAGTTTCTCGCCGTCTTCGCCCGCGACCGCGCCTTCGCCGGCCAGCGCGTAAACCTCGTGCTCCCAGTCGTGGGAATGGTAGGGTGTGTGCCCGCCCGGCTCGAGGGTAAACTCCCGCATCGCGAAATTCGGCGCGCCCGTGTCCTCGGATATCAAACAGCGGATATAAACTCCGTCCGCGCCCTCGACTTCAACTTTCGTTTGGTCGACTTCGTTTACGTCTTTTACGAACATTTAAACCCCTTTCGGTGGTCCGGGGACCGTCGCTACTCGTCGTTGGAATCGCCCGCGAGAACGCCCAGAAGGTCCAGCCTTACCAGGTCCATCGCCCGGACCGTCGCCCGGCGCCGGACCCGGGCCCGGTCGCCCAGAAACGTGTCTATGCGCGTATGCGTTCCGCGTTCCCGGCTCAGCCCGAAACAGACCGTCCCCACCGGCTTACCCGGCGTTCCGCCGCCCGGCCCGGCGACGCCGGTTATGGCTATCCCGTAGTCGGCCCCGAATACCCGACGTACGCCCTCCGCCATTTCGGCGGCCACCGCTTCGCTGACGGCGCCGCACGTTTCCAGCGTTTTCGGTTTTACGCCGAGCACTTTTACTTTCGCTTCGTTCGAGTAAGTAACGGCCGACCCGAGGAAGTAATCGCTCGAGCCGGCAATGTCCGTCAACACCTTTCCCAGCAAACCGCCGGTACACGATTCGGCGGCGGCCAGCGTCTTGCAGTTCTCACCGAGTAGGCCTCCTAAGACGCGTTCGAGCGGGTCGTCGCCTTCGCCGTAAAGCAGGCGCCCGAGCTTCCCCCGGAACTCGGCGACGACCGGTTCTGTCAGCTCGGCGAAGGCCCCTTCGTCGGCGCCCCGACCCGAGAACCGGAGCAAGATTTCGCCCGCGCGCGGGTAGTACCCGAGTTTTATGCCCTCCGGTACTGGAACGTCGGATACCATTTCATAAAGTTTCGATTCGCTTATGCGGACGACCCGCAGCGTTCGCGTAAAGATTTCTTCGCCGGCGAAGCCCCGGTCCTTGAGGAACGGCAGGACGCCGCGGGCCAGAATTACTTCCATCTCGTCCGGGACCCCGGGGAGCAGAAAACAGACGAAACCACCAGCTTCCAATATAATGCCCGGCGCGGTTCCTATGGGGTTGGGTAACACTTTCGCGCCGGCCGGGACCATCGCCTGGCCGACGTTTATCTCGGGCATCGGTATCTTCCGGCGGGCGAAATGGCGTTCTATTTCTTCCAACGTCGGGCGGTGGATAACCAACTCTCGACCGAAGTATTTCGCGACGGCGTCCAGCGTTACGTCGTCGGGCGTAGGCCCCAGGCCGCCGGTACAGACCGCTAACGCGCCGACGCCCCTGGCGGTCTCGACGGCCGCGGTTATCTCGCCGGCGTCGTCGCCCACGACGAGCTGCCGGACGGTCTTTACCCCGACGCGCGCGAGTTCCGCCGATATATGTGCGGCGTTGTTGTTGACGACGAGACCGGCCAGAAGTTCGTCGCCGATCGCGATTACGGTGGCTTTCGTCGTTCCTCTGTCGGCCCTGTTCATAAATCGAAGTAGTTTAATATCGCGCTTGCCGCGTCGGTAACCTTGCTCGGTTTACCCAGGTTGGATGTCGCCAGGAAAACGCCGGGGACCGCCGACGGGTCGACCGTAGAGTGGCCGCCGGTCCAGAACGTGTCGTTTTCGGCGATTACCGAGCGCCCTGTAAGCCCGAGTCTGGACGCGCCGGCTACCTGAAAACCCGGCTCGAGGGACACGACCAGGTCCGGCCGTTTTTCGTCCGCTAATTTCGGGAAAGCTTTTTCGCCCGGTTCTACGGCTGCGCAGACCTTTTTATCTTCGTGCTTCACGTCCGCCAGACGCTCGGCGATTTCGTCCTTTAACGTTGCGCCGGTTTCTACTGTACCCTGCCCTTCGCGGCCGAGGCGGTTTAGGTAGACGAAGCCCGAGCCGCACGAATATGCCCGGGTCTTCGACCAGTTCATGCCGTCGAAAGCGCGGCTGAAGTACCGCGTATCGTTATAAGCGAAGACGGGACGCAGGTCTTTCGGGTCCTTGTAGAGTGTAAGATAAACGTTTTCCCGGAGCCACGCGTTCAGGTCGAACCAACGTTCTACGCCCGAACAACCGTACGCCGATAGAACGACTACGTCAGCGTTTACGTGCGTCGCTCGGTTTAAGACGTCGCCGAGGGTCTCGTCCGCCGATTCGTACGCTTTATACAGAAGGTCTCCGAACGCAATGAATATCCCCGGGTCGCTCGGGTCGACTTCCGCGTAGCGGTAGAAGAGGTGTTGTGCTTGCTCGATCGAATCGTCGAAGTGGAAGAAGAGGTTCCAGGGATAGTCGGAGAGCACGCTTATCAACTGCTTCCGCCGCTCGTCGAAGATGCGTAACCCGTTCTCCGCAAAGACGTTCTTAAGCGTTGCGCCGTCGGCGAGCCCGAGCGTGTCGAACGCGTGCCCCGCGGTGTGGTAGGGTCCGTAGTTCTCGAACAGCTCCGCCGCCCAGTCGCCCGGCCGTGACATCCGGTAAACGCTTTCGTCGGGACGGAGGTTCATGGGCGAAACGTATATCCGGACCTCCGGTTCGGCCGAGATTAGATAGAACGAAGCCGACGCGCGGACCTCGTCGCGGCCGACCGAAAACGTTATCGGTATGGGGTCGCTTACTACCCCCAAAGTCAGGGAAGTGCGCGCGCCGTTTATCATTACGTCAACGACCTGGGCGTTTTGTACTGTGAACTCGAACGGCAGTTCGGCCGGTTCGCCGCCAGGGCCCGGCGGCCCGAGCAGCGTCCCCCGCCCGTCTTTTCCCGCGACCTCGAGAACGCCGGCGAAGCCGCCCAGGAGGCTGTCTTCGCGGTACGCTTCTTTGGAGTTGGTCGAAAGGAAGTGATAGCGGCCGTCGCCCAGGGTCGCGTCCGGGACGCCCGGGCCGCCGAGAAAGAAGCTACCGGGCACGTCCGGCGGCGGGACGTCGTACGGGGCCCGCAGCGCGACCGTACGTATTCCTGCACGGGCGGTCGTCTCCCAGAAGGCCGGCGTTTTTACCGTGTTTGTAGATTCGTACGCGGCGCTATCCCACGGCGGCCACCAGCTTCCTCGTCGGTGTTCAATAGGTAGGCGGTAAAGGGAGTAGTCTTCGGGCCGCCGGGCGACCGACGTAAAGATACCGTGGTCGTCGGGCGGAAGGCCGGTCGCCAGAGAGACCCAGGCCGTCGCGCTTTCGGCGGGCGTTGTCGTCTCGAGCGTTTGTATTCCCCGTTTCGCGGCCAGTTTTGCGAAGTTCGGCAGTCGCCCGTTCGTTATGAACCGTTCCAGTACTGCAGGGTCGAGCCCGTCGAAAGCCAGAACGATAAGCTTCCGGTCGGTTTCTCTATATGTCGGACCGCCGCACGCGTTCAGCAACAGCGACGCGCCGCCGGACGACGCTAATGCGCCCGCGGCGGTAGCCCTGATGAAATCACGCCGTTTCATTTTCGTTGTTTTACCCTGGTGTTGGCGGTAGACGCCGGCGTTAAATCCTGCCCGAATCCCCGGCGAAGCGCAGTCCTTCCATTATTGCCCCGGCCGTGGATGTCCCGATTCGATTCGCGCCGGCTTCGATTAAACTTATCGCTCGTTCGTAACCGCGGATTCCGCCGGCGGCTTTAACGCCGGCCCGTTCGCCTACAGTTTCTCTGATGAGACTGACGTCCTTTTCGGTCGCGCCGCCGAAGAAGCCCGTTGACGTTTTGACGAACGCGGCGCCGGCGGACACAGCTATTTCAGCGGCGCGCCCCTTCTGTTTGTCGGTCAACAGCGCGGCTTCAATTATCACCTTTACGGGACGGCCGTCGGCCGCCTTCGCTATTTCGTTAATCTCTTTACCTGCGAAGTCGTAGTATCCGTGGAGAAAGGCCGAGACGTTCATCACCATATCTATTTCGTCGGCGCCCCGAGCGACCGCGTTGGCAGCTTCGTATATTTTGACGGTTTGAGTGTTCGCGCCGAGCGGGAACCCGACTACCGTTACCAGCTTAACGGACGTATTGCCGAGTTGGCCGCGGGCGAAGCGAACGTGCGTCGGGTTGACGCACACGCCAAAGAATCGTTCTTGAACGGCTTCGGCGCACAGTGCCGATACGCGTTCGCGGGATACGTCGGTGCCCAGGAGCGTACTGTCGATGTACCCGGGTAGTTCTTTCGGCCAATCGCGTCCGTCTTCCGGCATAGGTAAAGGGCGGTATTATACCGCCCTTGGTAGTTCACTTCAATAAATAACGCAAATTAAACGGTTGCCGCTTTCCTCGTCGACCACCAGTGGAGCAGTCCGGCGCCGAAGCCGTACCAGATTACCCCGAGGCAAATGAGTAAGTATAAGACGAAGCCTACGTAGAACGGTATCAGCCAGAGCAGGTTGGCCGCGAATATCAGGACGAGCGCGCCTACGGCCGTCGCGAACAGAGCCGGGTATCTCTTTTCCTTGAATATCGGTTTAAGAATAGTGTTACCCAGGCACGTACCGACGAAGACCCAGGACGCGTAAGCGAACACCAGCGAAAGGGCTAAAACTACAACCGCACTGGGTATCCCGATTACCGTTATTAGCAGAACGGCTATTAAAACGTCCAGGGCGGATACGAAGATTAACCCCGCTAAAGGTGCCTGCCACGGTTTGCCTCGCATCTTCTCCGGCAGAGCTTTAAGCCACCCCGGGCGCACGAACCATATCAGGAAGGCGAAGAGCATCAACGCCAGGAACTCGCCGACGCGCCACAGCAGCCAGGTTATCACTTTGCTTGCAAACGACCGTTCTTCTACCGGTTCGGGCGCCGGTTCTTCGTGCTCGATGACCGTAACCGGCCCTTCGATTCTTGCGTCGGGGGCCCGTACAAGTTCGCCCAGGTACGATAGCCCGGCGTTCAAATTGGCGCCCGGTTCCACGAAAACCTTTTCGCCCTCGGCTTCAACAGGACCCAGGAAATTACCTTTCAAGAAGACGGCGCCGCCGCTGGCGTTTACGGGTCCGGTGAAGTTCCCGGGAAGGTTTACTGAACCGCCGCCGGTTTCGGTCGGGCCCGTGAAGTTGCCGGGCAGCGACACGCTTCCGCCGAAGGCATTGGTTTCGCCCGCGCAGTTACCGGCGATAATAACGTTGCCACCGCCCGCTAATACGTCTCCGGTTACGTTCCCGTTAACCCGTACGTCGCCGCCGAAGACGGTCAGGTCGCCGTTGATGTTCCCGTTGACTTCGCAGTATCCGCCGAAGACGCCGATATGCCCCTCGTAGGACTCGTCGGAAGGGATTACCGCGTACCCGCCGGAGATGACTTCATCGAAGTCGAAATCCCAATCGAATGTTGTATCTCCCGACGCCGAAATAGCGGTTAGCATACTGGCTACGATAACTAATCCGCCCCTCATAACTTTCCTCCCTCTTGATAGTTTCGTTAAATAATACGGACGAGACAGTTAAAAGTTTCGTTGTCGAACCTTTGTGAGGTTTCTACAGATCGACCTGCAGGATTATCAACTGGCTGGAGAAATCGTAGTCTTTATCGGCGAAGTTGGCCCGGTGCCACTTTTGGCCGAACTCGGTTGAAAAGAGTAAATTTGTGAAATCGTTAAGCCCAAAGTTAAAAGATACTTTACCGGACATCGCGATGAAGTCATCCAGGTAGATGATATCCTCGTCGTTACGCAGGAAGTCCACGCCCCAGGGCGTTTGGAAGTATTTGCCGATTCGGTATATACGAAACCCGCCTTGAAACCAGGCGCGCCGGAACCCGACCTCGCCCCAGAGTCCGCTGTCTTTGACGGTATCGTTTACGTCACTTTTACCTATCGAGTAAGCCGCTTCGCCGGCCGTGTATATCCCCAGGTATATCGGCTCGTCGAAAGAAAAGCTCCCGACGATAACCTCCCGTTTCCGCTCGCCCACCGGCGGTTGTCCTTCCATTCCGCCGGTGTCGAAACCGCCCTGGTGGGTCGTGGCCAGGTTCGCCGCGAAATAACGGTACGGGTCGTCGCCGGGCGCGAACACGGCCCGTCCCCCGCCGACGAAGGTCTCGTACTGCCCGTCGGCGACCGTCGACGTGCGCGCAAGGAAGAACCGGTGGCCGTACCACCCGCGCTCCCAACGCCAGCGGACGCCGGCAAGCTCGTCGTCTACCTCTTCCCACTCCATAGTAAGGGGCGTCAGCGTGTCCCGGAAGTGCCCGAAGGTAAGGGTATGGCCGCCCTTTTCGTAGATACCGCGGACCCGTAGATACGCCGACGGGCCGGAGCCGCGGACGTAATCCAGCGAACCCGATAATTCCTCGTTCCCGAACTCGTACACGAATTTCGGTCCTATCTGGATAAGGATGTCGTCGTTGGGACGTATGTCTAAGTACAGGATGAAGTCGGTCTGGAAGTAAGTGCGTTGGTCCGGCTTCGGCAGACGCACCGGCGAGTACTCCGTGTTGTCGAAGATGCCGCGAAACTGTCCCGAGAACCCGAGAAGCCCGTCGAAGTAGGTTATATCTTCCAACGGGCGTCCGCATCCGTCCGAATCGGAACCTGCTACTGGAGACGCGGTTGAATATAGAAGTAATATCGCGATAGCCGCCCGCTTCACTTGCCGTCCGCGTCGGTTTCGGGTTCTTCTTCGCCCGGCGGTAAAGCTTCCGTGCCTTCCGGTTCTTCCAAAGCAGCGAACCCTTCGGCGCCCTCGAGCGCGAGCGTCTCTTGTAGCTCTACGTCGGCGCTCGCCAGTGCGGCCCGTAGTTCGTCAGCCCCCGCCAACGCTTCCGCGTTTCTTTTCTCTGCAAGCGCTAAATCGGTTTGGACGCCGGTCATAGATAAAGCGAGCAACCTGTGTTGGAAAGTTTTTAATTTTCCGAGTATTTCCTCGGCCTGAGCCGCCGCAGCTTTGGCCGTTTCTTCAGCTCCCTCAACGCCTGCTTTGACCAGCTCATTACCTTTACCTTCGGCTTCGTACAGGCGCACTACGGCGCCCGCGAACGTTCCTATGTCGGTCTCGTCTACGTTCAAGCGGGCGCGGACGTCCGCCGGGAGCGCCAGGACCTGGCGTTCGATGTCTCGGGCGTACTCCAACGCCAGGTGAGCTTTCCGGCGCCGCCGGTACGGTAAACGGTGGACCGCTTCGACCGTCCCCGGCGGCAATGCTTTGTTCCTCTCCCGTTGATACGTCCAGAAAGCCGCGCCGGCGTAAAAAGCCGCGCCCACGGCGGTTACGGGCGCGAAAAGGAAAGCGAAAGGCAGGCTGATAATAAAAACGGGCAGCCCGATCGGGCGTAAAAGCACTTTCCACCAGTTAATCAAAACTTATCACTCGACCTGGGCGTTCGTTATTTTGATGTTTCCTCTTCGTCGGGCGGTTCCGGCAGCGACTCGATGTCGGACTCCTCGGGCGGCTTGGGCAGCATCGTCGCTTCGGCGCTTTCCAGTTCCGGGACCGACACACCCAGGGAGGCTTTGAGCGCGAGCAGTTCGTGCTCGACGTCGCCGCCGGCTTCGAGCGCCTGGAACTCTTTTTCCAGGTCGGCGGTAGTTTCAAGTGCGAGCATGTCCTCGGCGGCTTCCGCGTCGGCCTCCAGCGCCTCGACTTTCTCCTCCAGCCGGGCGAAAGCTTCGAAGGCGCTACGGTCGTCCACCGACGACATCATGGTTGTAATCGACTTCTGGGCTTCGGCCCGCTTCTTCCGGGCGAGAATGAGCGGCTTCTTCCGGTTGGCTTCGTCTATTTTCCGGTCCAGCTCGACCAGGCTGCGTTTCAATCGTTCGACCATCGTCGACTGCTTCTCGAGTTGAGCCAGGTAGGTCATCGCGAGCTGTTCGTGCTCCTGCTTGCGGGCCAGGGCTTCCCGAGCAAGGTCCTCGCGCCCTTGCTTCAGCGCCAGAACCGCTTTACGGTGCCATTCCTCGGAGGCGCGCCTTTCCTTCGCGTATTTCTTGTTGAGTATCTTTTCGTCGACGATGGTGGTTTGGACCTGCTTGTACGCCTCGCGATAGTGTTTCCGCATGTCCCGCAGTATCTGGTCGAGTACGATTTCCGGGTCTTCGGCGTCGGACAGGAGCGCGTTTATGTTTGACTTAAGCAGGGTCGAAATCCTCTCAAGTATGCCCATTTTTCCTCCTTATTTTACGCCGAATTCCTTCAGGCGGGGCTCTATCGTGGACAGGGCGAACCCGAACGAATCTATGGACGCTTGCAGTTCTTCGGGGCTAACGTACGATGCTTCGAGTGACTCGACGAGAACGATTTCGTCGCCGTCGATTCCGAAGGAACCGTGGACCATATCACGGGCGTTGGTTTCCAGAAGCAGTTTGTAAAGGCCGGCGTTTTCTTTATTCTGCAGCGGTGCCCCGTTCGCCCCCAAGAGTAGAAGCGGAGAGATAGGAAGAGCACACGTCAGAAAACCAGTCACCACGACTTATCTCG
>CBDUXC010000037.1:0-10105 GCA_965371065.1 uncultured bacterium | reverse complement strand
GGCCTCGCCCGTCTCGCCGAAAGATACATGCTGGCGACGGTTACGACCAATATCAACGAGGTTGCCAACCTTCTCGACCGTGTGGGCGTCGGCCAGTACTTCGACTTCCACTGGATAAGCGAAGCGGCAGGGTGTGCGAAACCGGCGCCGGAGTTCTTCGCGGGGGCCCTTGCGCGTGCCGGTTGCGAACCACATTCGGGCCTTATGGTGGGCGACAGGCTCGACAACGACGTCGGGCCCGCGAAGCGCCTGGGGATGTGGACCGCCAGGGTCGGCGGCGACCACTTCGCCTGGCAGGAGCCGGCCGACGAGTCGGAGATATCGGACTTCGAAGCGGCCAACCTACTCGAATTGGCCGAGAATTTGCTTAATAAGAGCTAAACGATTTAACCCTATTTCGGAGGGTATATGAATAGGACCACAATCCTGGTGTTAACGGCGTTGATATTAAGCGCCGCTTTGGCTAACGCGGAGATACCGGCGCGAGACAACCTTCTCGGCCCGGTACGGACCGTAACCACGTCGTCGGGGACTTTAACGATAGACGAGACGCCGGCGACGTTCAAGATAACGGTCCCGGGGACTTCCGGCGTCGTGCCGGCCGGCGGCGGCCCGGCCAAGCCCGCCGAACCCGCCGGCGAAGAAGGCGAAACCGAGGAGACCGGCGAAGAGGAAACGGCCGAACCCGCGGCCGGCGGTCCCGGGCCCAGGCTGTTCCCAAGCTTCATAGAAGCGTCGAAAGCCGCGTCCGGGACGCCGCTGTTATCGTTGGATATATGCGGATACGCATACGACCAGTTCGGCTGGGGCGCTCTTACGGTGGTGGACGTGAAGCTGGAGGACGGGCTGGGCGTGCTCGAGGCCGGCAAGCAGCGGTTCCTGATCGACCTGCTGGCGCGGGTGAAGACGATATACGACAATACGTCCGGCGACGCCCATATTCGCGCCGGCGACACGATGGCTTTCCTGGTCGCCGGGATAATGCTGGGCCGGGCCGCCGAAACGCTGCCGCCCGAGGTCTCGGTCCCCGAGGAGATAGTCGAGAAAGCCGAGGAACAGAAGACGGCGTTCCTTAGCCGGTACCCTCAGGCGTTTTACGCGACGGCGCCCTGGACGTGGCGCGAGGACTTGACGCGAATAATGATCCGGGACCGGTGGCTCTCCCAGCCGCTGGAGCCGGGCGACCGGGACTACCATTCGCTGGAGAAAGCGATGGTCCTGACCGAGGCGTTAGACTCGGACCCGGCTTTATCGGAACAACAGAGGTTTTTATGGGATTTATACAGTTCCCTGGTCGGGACGGGGTACGGCTTTACGGTGCCGGAAATGACCAAGATAATGGCCGGCGACGACTACGCGACGGTGATGGCCGACCCGAACAAGCGCTTCCTGGAGGTCAAGCGGGACGCGATCGCGCTGGCCGTCCCGTTCAGGCTCATCCCCGAAACCCGCAGCTTGCAGTACTACCTCGTTGACCTGCTGGTAGAGGACCGCAAGAAGGTGTCCTTCGGCACGTTCGAGAACGTCGTCAGGTCGGTCCGCGCCGCGGAGGTTACGCTTACGCCGGAAGCGGGCGCGTCGTGGCGCGCGTTCGAAGCGTACGCCCTGGACGCGCTGATACGTCCGGGCGAAACCGCGGAGGCCGGTAAAATATCTATGGACGACGCGTACAAATCGCGGCTCATATCGCGGTTGACGTACGCGATAGTACAGGAACCGGGCGGGAGCGGAACTCTGGGGGGCGGGGAAGCGAGCGGTCTCGGCCCGGCGTTCACCGTCGAGCCGGTCCCGTCGTACTATTTATACCTGGCCCGGAGTCTGGACCCGCTCGGCTCGGCCCTGTCAAAGTACCTGGGAGCCGCGTACGGCGAACTCCACGGTTTCCGGGCCGGCGGCTCCGTAACGCCCACCCTGGACGGGGAAATGGGCGACGCCCGGGAATTGTTCTACGGCTTTTATCTCGAAAGTTGCTATAACCTCGGGATGAGACCGGCCGCCGGTGGGGTAGGCGACGCTAAAGCCGCCGTCGAGCGCGCGAGGAACTTCGCCGCCGGGTGGGCGAGCGACCCTACGTTCGGCGCGGATATTCGGCGCTTGATACCGATCGCGCCCGCGAAGACGTTTGAAGGAGACGACGGGATTAACTGTCTGGCCGTCCTCGGCGTCCGGGCCGTAGAGATAATCGTCGAGTACGATACGCCGCCAAAGATCGCCGGCGGCGAACCGACTATAGGGCCGGCAAGCTATACGATGCTCGTCCCCGTGGTCGTCGAAGTCGTAACGCCCGGCCGGGAAGTAATGCCCCACGAGGATTATATCGCGCTTTGCGACCGATATGATACGCCCGACGATTTAACGAACGCGCTGGAGGGTCGGGCCGTCGAAGCCGTCGAGGAAATCGGCGAAGAGGAAGAACCGGGCTCGATCCTCGATAAGCTCGATACCGGTACGAAGGTTCTTGTTATTATATTATTGGCGTTTATCGTGGTTATAATAGTAGTTCTGGTAATAAAAAGAAGACAAGATAGTGCGGTGTAATAAGCCGATTAAAACCGTCGAAGATAGGAGGTTTCCGCGGTGGGTTACCCGATAATCGAAGTCGAGGGAATAGGCGAGATTTACAGGCGGAAGCTGAGCGAAGCGGGTATTACGACCACGGACGACCTGCTAGGCAGGTGCCGTACGCCGTCACATCGGGAGATGTTGTATGCCGAAACCGGCATAGGCGAGAAGCTGATACTCGAGTGGGCGAACCTGGCGGACCTGATGCGTATCTCGGGCGTCGCCGAGGAGTACGCCAATCTACTCGAGGAAGCCGGCGTCGATACCGTCAAGGAGCTAAAACACCGGGTTCCCGAGAACCTGTACGCGAAGCTGGTCGAGGTCAACGAAACGAAGAACCTGGTAAGGCGCTTGCCGTCGCCCGAAGATGTAGCCGATTGGGTTGAAAAAGCCAAGAACCTCGAGCCGATGTTGGAATATTGATGGAGGCGGGCGAACGGCGTTTAGGCAATGAAAGAGCTCGTTGAGAAAACCGCGGTTATTATATTATTGATTACGTTCGGGCCCGCCCTCGCCGCCCGCGACGGGCCGGATATTAACGTAGAGATAGTCAATTACTTCCTCGTACCGGACGCCGATTTTATCCTGGGTATGGACTACGATGAAAACGGCGACCGGTTGTTTTTTTGCGATAACATCACAGACAAGATTTTCGTTTGCCGCGCCGCCGACGGGCACGTTCTCAACACTATCGACGTTACTTACAGGGACACCCCTTCGTTATTCGGCGTTTGTTACGACCCGGCGAACGGTCTTATATACGTCAACGATTGGGGATTGGAGGAGTTCTACAGGTACGACGGCGGCGAATGGACGGCTCTGGACGACCCGGCCGCCCAGGAAGGCCGGGGTATGGACCTGGGGCCCGCGGGTGAGTATTTATACGAAACTCACTACGACGGAGGATTCTATAAGTTCGTACCGGGCGGCGAGGTGAACTATTTCGCGTTGTCCGACGTCGAGTCCCGGATGTCGGGGCTGACCTGGTTCCCGTACCGCGGCGGTGAAGGCGTCGCGTTCTGTACTTACGAACAGATGTATATCAATTTTTACGAAATCGTGGGTGCCGATGCGGTTCCGATAGGTACGGCGGATATACCGGTACACGTCGTCTTTTATAGCCTTGGTCTGACGTATGCGCCGGGCCGCGATACGTTCTTCTGGAGCTGCTGGGACGAGAACAACGTCTTCTGGATATACGAGTTCGATATCGACTTCGAGTTCGAGTCCGTGGAACCGACGTCGCTGGGGCGGATGAAGGCGATGTACCGGTAGGTAAAACGGGCGGCGGGCCGGTCTATATCACGAAAAACGATAACGGCGGGTACAAACCCGCCGTTTCTGTCGCCGACCGGAAAGTCGCCGCTATCCGATGGAAATGTGGAAACGCCTTAGTAGGTTCACTTAAACGTTACGAGTATATCAGAAAGGCGCGATAACCGAGTATCCGCCGCCGACGTAGTAATCCCGTGCTACGTTCTCGGCGACGATTACGAAATCGGCGCGGAAGGTTACGCGTGATAAGAACCGGTCGCCGAAAGTATATACGGCTTTTGGGCCGATAGACATGGTGCGATGTTTAGTCTCGCCGTAGAAGATGTTCGCGTGCTCGTCCGAAAACTCTTGAAAAGTAGATTGCCTGTAGTAACTTACGGGTATCCCCAGCGTTAGTACGTCGCCGTACATCGTTACCTTCGGGCCGCCCGAGAGGTATAGCAAGTTCCCTAGGTCGTCGTACGAAACTTCGTTCGTACCGACGAACCTGTAACCGGCGGCGAATTCAGCGGAGAAACGTTCTGTTAATTCGAGGCCGCCGAAGAAGGTTAAGTCGAGGGCTTCAGCGTTTTCTTCGTTATAATACGAAAACGATTCGAATTCACCTAACTTCCCGGCGATGCGACCGCCTATGAAAAATCGGGTTACGCGCTTCAAGTATTTCGCTTTTAACCAGATGTCTCCGTAGTCGTCCAGTACGGCGTCGCCGTATTCTCTGTTTAGCAAAGTTACCTGTATGCCCGACGTAAAACCGTACCAGAACTGGCATCCGACGTTTAACGGTATCAAGTAGTACCAGTAACTCTCCGGTTCGATATCATCTAAAGTAGGGTCGCCCGAGTCGTCCAGGTAATAGAAACCGCCTGTAAAGTAGACATCGCCGGGAGCGTCCGATAGTAGTTCGTCGGGTATATTAAGCGTATCGAAAGGGAAAAGTTGGGCCGCGGCGGCGTGAACGGGCAGAGCGACGACCGTGAGTGTTATGAGGAGTTTTCGCTTCATAGTGAGTAATCAGTAGAACGGCGGGGAAGAAAGTTACGCGTTACACGCGTCTATTCATCCGGTTTAGAACGGCGCGATAACCGAATAACCGCCGCCGATAAAATAATCGCGTGATACGTTTCTACCGCGTAACGGAAAGTCGCCGCGAACTGTAATTGTCGAACGTATAATATTTTCGAAAGTATAAGTTGTTTTAAAGCCGGCGGATAATCCCGTAGGTGTTGGATCTTCGGGGTCTTCCGGGATTGTTAAGTAACCTTCCGTTGACGTGAAATAAGATATCGGCGCGTATATATGGAGCCGGTCGTTCATAAAAGACGCGCCGGGGCTTACGGTTAAATGGAACAGATTTTCGGAACTGGCCGAAGGTATATCTGAAGCCCCTACTACTCTATAACCGATAGTAAATTCGGCGTTAACGGGCGGTACTATTATAACGCCGCCGAGAAAGGCCAGGTCAAGGGCGTCGTTTAAATCCGTCAAAATCACCGGGTAATTTCCCCTGCCGGTATTTAGGAACTTGCATGCAACCCGCCCGCCGAGATAATAACGGTCTCTGAGCTGCTTGGTATATTTTACCTTTAACCACACGTCGCCTACACCGGTATAAGAACCTCTCGACGTGTTGTTTTTTACAATTGTCGTCTGAACGCTTCCTTCAAATCCTAATCCTAATCGGTAACCGACGTTGAGCGGGACGAAGATATACCACCAGTCGTGCTCAACGCGTTCGCGCTTACCCCCTTCGTCGTCGTAAAACTTCCCGGTGTCGTTGAGGTAGTAGAACCCACCGGCGACGTAAAAGCCGCCCGGCGCGTTCGGTAACGTTTCGTCGGGCGTATTCAGGGTATCGAAAGGGAAAAAGTACGGGTAGGCCGCCGGATTTCCTGGTAAAGCGACGACCGTGAGCAATATAAGAAGTATTCGTTTCATTTCGATTATTAGTATACGGGCGGGAAAGAACGTTACTCTCGCGTCGTTGCGGCGGGCCGTGTGGCTTGAATAGAGAGTAAAGCCGCGAATAACGTTATTAAAAGTAAGTGTCTCATACCTTAATTATCCCTTTTACCATACGAGATGTCAAGCGCCATCACGATTTCATTACGCCGCGGCGTTTTCCGAAACATCTTATCCCGAAACTCGTATTAATCAACAGCGATATTAATATATCTCATCGCGGTATTAATTATTCTCACTTTTCACTTGACTTATGCGTCCTAATATGCTAAATAGTCAATAAACCCCTGAACGGAGGGTAAATATGGTCGATACGAGATTACCGGGTAGTTGTCCTTTTTGCCGCGGGGCGGTGGTCGTTACGGACTTCGCCTGCCGGGACTGCGGCGCGACCGTTAACGGGCTTTTCGACCCGTGCCTGTTCTGCGCGCTGGACCCGGACCAGCGCCGGTTTCTGATGAGCTTCGTCAGGTGCCGGGGTAACATCAAAGAAGTAGAAAAGGACCTGGGCATTAGTTACCCGACGGTCCGCGCGCGCCTCGACGCCGTGGCGAAAACCCTTGGCTTCAGTCCGGCGCCGGATCGGGAAGCCCGGGCCGAGGTTCTTGCGATGCTCGAGCGGGGCGAGATAACGGCCGACGAAGCCGCCGAGACGTTGAAGGAAGGTTAAAAGACGTAGGGTCGTACCTTCAGGTGCGACCGCCTTAAGTAGTTTATAAAATGGAATAAAAGGCCGTGTCGTAAAGCGCAACCGCTGTAGAGGAATCAATAATACAGGAGGTACATATGGTTGACGATAAGAGGTTGGAGATACTCAAACGCGTCGAAGCCAGCGAGATAACCGCCGCCGAGGCCGAAGAACTGCTTGATGCGCTGGAAGCCGGGGCCGACGAGGAGCCCGAGGCGGAGGGCGAGGACTTCACCGACATAACCGAATGGTCGCCGGAGGAGCCGATAACGGAGCTGAAAATCGACAACTTCGTCGGCAACACGAAAGTCCGCGCCGGCGAGGAGACGTTGGTCGTCGCGACGGTTCGCGTACGGACGAAAGACGCCGAGAGCGCAAAAGAATTCTTCGATAAGGTTGACCTGACTTTCGACGAAAAGAAGGGAAAAGCCCGGATAAAGGCCGACCTCACCAAAGGCATCTTCGACTTCTTCCGGCTTCGGAAGATAGCCGTGGACTTTGATGTGACGATGCCGGCGGGTGCGGCGTTCAAGACGGTGCTTGGCAACGGCTCCGTCGAAACCGAAGGTATCGAAACGGTCGCTGGCGACATCGGTAACGGGAAGGTCGCGACCGACGGCGCCGACGTTAACCTGAACATCGGTAACGGGAAGGTCCACAGCCGGGGCGCACGTAAGCTCGAGCTGGACATAGGTAACGGTAAGGTGTACGTAGCGGAAGCCGCCGGGTTGGAGGTACTCCGAACCAACTTCGGCAACGGCAAGGTCGAGCTCGACGCGGAGCGCCTTAACGAAAACGCTGACTACGAGTTGAATTTCGGCAATGGGAAGTTGTTGGTCGAGTTCGGGGCGAAACCGACGGACTGCGAAATAAAGATAAACGCCCTGGCCGGGAAGGTCGAGGGCGACCTGCCGTTCGAGAGGAAGGGCGGTACCTGGACCTACGAAGACGGCGAGCCCAGGGCCCGGATAAAGATATCGGCCGCGCACGGTAAAGTGAGAATTGCGGTAAAAGAGGAGGCTTAATGGCGAACGACGAACGGATGAAGATACTCAATATACTGGCCGAGGGCAAGATTTCGGCCGAGGAAGCGGCCCGCCTGCTGGACGCGGTGGGCGAGTCGGACCAGGCCGCCGTCGCGGTCAAGGGTCGTATGCTCAGAATAATCGTGTACGAGGGCGATATGAACAAGCCGAAGACGAGGCTTTCGATACCGCTGAGCGCCGCCCGGTGGGCCGCGAAATTTATCCCGAAAGGCGCCCAGGCTAAGATCGACGAGCACGAAATCGACCTGAAAGAAATCGAAGGGCTCATTGAGACCGGCGAGCCACAGGAGCTGATACACGTAGAGGAGGAAGACAAGCGGGTTATCATCAAGATCGAGTAGCGATGGGCGCCGGGTTCATCCGGCGGACGCGAAATGGAAAATTTAGTAAAAACAGGCCGGTACGGAGCCGGCCTGTTTAATAAATCATGTAGATTTTGCCGCTTATAAGTGCGCCGTTACTGTATTACCATCTTCTTCACGGCGCTGAACTCCGCGGCCTTCAACCTGTACACGTAAACGCCGGGCGCCAGTCCCGAGACCTCGACCTCGTGTTCGCCGGCGGGCAGCGTGCGGTCAACTACCGTCGTTACCTTCCGCCCGCTGATATCGTACACGGCCAACGTAACGTTGGCGTCCTCCGGCAGGTCGAACGATATTGTCGCGCTTCCCTTCGCAGGGTTCGGCCGCGATTGATACAGGGTGTACGTCGTCGGCAGGGCGCCGTTCCAGGTGCAGTCCACCGGCCCGAAGGTCTCGGCCGCGCCGCCCACGTCTATAGCTTCGAGCCAGTAGTTATAGGTTACCCCTTCGTTTACGGTTGCATCGAGATAGGTGTAAGGCGATTCGCCTGTTATCAGTCTGGTGTTGAGTTTCTCCAGAGACGTAATCGCTTTCGCTTCACCCGCGTTCGTAGAGCGGTAAAGGTTGAAGCCGGCGATTTCCGTATCTCCGGTGGTATTTACGTCCCACCGGAGTATAACCCCTTCGCAATCAGGTTTAGCTTCGAAGGAGTTTAACACGATATCAAGGGGCGATCCCTGTCCTTCGTGCAATGTCAAATGTTGCCCCCTCTCGACGCCAAGCCACGCTTCTTCGATTTGGCTTCCGTCAGAACCCGGCCATATAACGAGTACGTCGACGCGTTCGTCGTCCGGCAAGCCGAACTCGGCGTCTATTGAGTCCTGGCCGCAATAACCGCCGTTTGCTTCTATTTCCCTGAAACCGAGAAGGTAGTCTATGTTACCCACATATCCTTCACTATATACGGATACCTTTGCCCCTATTCCGTTGCGGTTCGAATAGCCGCTGCCGTTATCATAAAAATGCCCCACGAGTTTAAAGACTAAATAGTCTCCGTCGTCCTCGTTATTAACGTACAGGTAATTTTGTTCATTATAACAATTAGCCACCGCCAGGTCGAGGTCGCCGTCGTCGTCGTAATCGCCCCAGGCAACCGATTCGGAGTCATCGTCGGCTGACCCGAACTGGGGTTCTTCCGTAAAACTACCGTCGCCGTTATTCGTATAAAGGTAGTTCTGTTCGTCGTGAGAATTCCCAACTGCCAGGTCGAGGTAACCGTCATTATCGTAATCACCCCACGCGATTGACATAGTAAAACCCGTCCCGAACTTAGGTTCTTCTATGAAACTACCATCGCCGTTATTAACGTAAAGGTAGTTTTGTTTGACCCGTGAAATTCCTACGGCAAGGTCGAGGTCGCCGTCGTTGTCGTAGTCGCCCCAAGCGATTGACGTGGTATCCTCATACGGCGGTACCGGTGCACCGAATTGTTCTTCTTCGGTAAACCCGCCTAAGCCGTCGTTAACGTAAAGGCGGTTAATGCTGCTGTATCCAGAGTTACCGACCGCCAAGTCTATATCGCCGTCATTGTCGTAGTCACCCCACGCAACTGAACAAGAATGGCCCCCGCCAAACTCCGGTACCTCGGTGAAACCACCGGCGCCGTCGTTTATATAAAGGTAATTTTGCGTAATAGGGTATCCATGAAACGTACCTTCCGCAACGTCCAAGTCTCCATCGTTATCATAATCACCCCATGCGAAAGAAAGCGATTCCCAGGTTCCGAACTGTTCTTCTTCGATGAACCCGCCCCCGTCTTCGTTTATAAAAAGCCGGTTTTCTCCCTCGTAACTATCGCCAACGGCCAGGTCGTCGTCGCCGTCGTTATCGTAGTCGCCCCACGCGACTGAATCCGTTATACCCATACCGAATTCGGGTACTCCGTTAAAACCGCCGATTCCATCGTTCGAATAAAGGTAATTTTGCCCGTTATTCCCGACCACTATGTCAAGGTCGCCGTCGTTATCGTAATCCGCCCACCCCAGCGACAAACTGTAACCGGTTCCGAACTGGGGTTCCTCGGTGAAGCTACCGAAGACCGCGAGCGGGCACGCGAGGAGAACGGCTAAAAACATTTTCACCATAACCACCACCACCCACTTATATGCATACAATCAATTTCGACAAACTAACCGATAATCGGTTTTTCTTTTGATATTATATCAGAAGCAGTTTAACGATACAAGTGTGGTATCGTACCTTTAACCGCAAAA
>CBDUXC010000036.1:0-10105 GCA_965371065.1 uncultured bacterium | reverse complement strand
GTTTACCAAACGCCCGGTTTGCGGAAAACCCTAGGGAAGAAGCGCCGGCGTTGAACAGTACGCTGAACGCCTTTAAAAAGACCGGGACTTTCCACCGAAACACCAAAAACTCGACAATCGGGAAGAAAAATATGAGCGAGTACCCGATTAAGAGCAGGTGATACGTCGGGTCGATAAAAAGTCGTAACCATTCACCCAGGCTCATCCGCGGTTTACCCCGGTTAATCATTAACCGCGCGATTATGAACATCACTACGAACCCGAGCAAGTAGTACGGCCACGGTATCGGCGGTGCGTAGAACATCAGGCCTTCACCTCCGCCGGTTTCGGGACGTTCCGCGCTTTAGGCGTCATCAGCCCGATTAACACGGCGGCGCCCAGGCCGCCCAGCGCGCCCTGGAGCATCCCGACCCACTCGAAGTCGTACAGAGCGTACGAGAGCATCGCGCCGGCCACGGCCCCGGCCGCCAGGAAGGCCAGAAGTTGTACGTTCCAGCCCCGGTCCAGGTTCGCCCCGATCGAGATGCTGACCAGCTTCATCAACACCCAGTTCACGGCGACTATGAAGAGCACCCCGGCTATGAGGAGACCAAGGTCCGTTCCGTAACCCTCGGCGAAGACCTGCAGGTTCATAAACTTCATAAAGAGCGCGGCCAACGGCGCCAGCACCGCCATCGCGGCGAAACTGAACGCGCCCTTCAAGTACCCGGTCTCGGCCCGCAGCGTCCCTTCGGCCATCATTCCGGCGCCGCCCAACGGGCTTGGGCCGCAGGACGTGGTTGCGTTTATCATATACGCGCTCATCACGATCGCGAGCCCCGTCCACGTAATCAGGTTGTACTTCGCCGGGCCGAAGAAGTAGAGCACCGGGACCAGCGCCGCCGTTAATATCCGCGAGCACGAGAGGGGCATAATAGTTTGTATCTGGACGAAGAACGCCAGCATCCCTACGACGCCCAGGACGCGGATGTCGGCCAGGGATTTAAGCACTTCGGCCAGCGCGCCGAAGCCGCCGGTTATCGCGAGAGACCCGGCCGCCAGGAAGCCGGCGGCCATCGCCGTTACGGGCATCAGGATTATCCCGGCCATCAGGTCGGTTATCTTGAGCCGGGCGACGACCATCATCACGACACACGCGGCGACCAGGACCGCCTGGACCGGCATCTTCCCGAAGGGCTGGAATATCGAGATGATAAGGGCTACGGCGAATATGATAAGCGTCGCGTAACCCTCCCAGGGCGCGGTTATCTTCGGCCGCTCACCGGCTTCCGCTTTCTTATCTTCAAGTGCCGAATCGGCGGGATAGAGCTTGGTCGTTATCAGCATCAGGAAGAGGGCCATGAACGCGGTCCCGAGGAAGAGCGAAAACGACTGGGGCCCGCGGAGTATCCCTTCTGCGGCGGCGGGGAAGTAGCTTCCCAGAAAGCCTTCACCGATCTGGCCGACGCCGCCGAGCGGGCTGGGGCCGCAGGAACCGAAGGCGTTCCGGGCGAACGCGCCGATTAGTATGATTAGCTGAGCCTTCGAGAGTAACTTCATCTCCTCGGAGCCGAAGGCGACGAGGAGCGGCAGGAGCGCCGCCGCCATGATCCGGCCGCAGGGGAGGCTCGTTATCAAGGGCAGCATTATCAGGATGACCAGCGTTCCGGGGAGGCCCAGAGGCGTTTTCTCCAGCTTGCCGATGACGACCTTTATCGCCTCGAAACCGCCGGACGCCTTGAGCGCGCCGGCGATGAAGAGCCCGGCCAACAGCGCCGTAATAGGGTGTAAGATAATACCGGACATAAACTCGGCCGGAAGGAGCATCACGCCGGCGGAGCCCTCGCCGAAGCTGCGGACGACGACGGCCACGACGACGTTGAACAGCGCGATGAGCATCAGGACCGTCTGGACCGGCAGGTTAATCTTGCGGAAGAGGGTCAGCGCCAGCGCGCCGACGAAGATGGTGAGGGTCCCGTATCCGATTATGGTTTCGAGCAAAGGGGTCTCCGTAATTGGGTGTTTCGGTGACCGTCTTTATAACTTAGCGAACTCGGCCACCACTTCTTCCATCCGGCCGCAGTTCATCTTTTATTGTATTGCATTTACATCAGTATAACGAAGTAATTAATAGCATTAAGATATAAGATATACCTACACCTCCTGCGACTATTCCAACGAAAGCATTGCTATCTCCGAAGAATATGTAACCGATTAATACCGATATTAATATTACCAATACCGGTATTATGTAGCTCGCGTATTTCACAACCTTTGGGCGCTTTGATACGAACCCCTTCAACAAATTATCAACCCTATCAGGCTGGTAATCGGAAAGTTTTACGGACGCGGATTTATTCTCGAAAAAAACTAGGGTACAGAAAGGGCTAGCGTGCTCTAATTCGATTTTCTTCCAAGAGGGATTATGAACACCGATTAACATTCGCCCTTTCCAATCCGCGTCAACGGTCGTTGCAATGTGAGATAAACCCTTAGAGACGGCGGATACCATAGATAAAACCAATCCAGATGTTGATTTATCTTTCGGCATACCGATATTTTCATACGTCTCTATTAGTACCGTATCGCCCGGGTTAATAACAACTTTTTCCTTTCCGCTTATCCCGTCGATAATTTTGCCTTTTCGTCTCGACCCGTAACGACTACCGACACGAAGGTCATACCCTACGGGCGTTAGACTACCTTCGGAAAACGGGTGTATGTGTATCTTGTTTTTGTCCTTTTCGTCCCAAACTTCGTCAACGCACAAATTACTCTTAATGTAATCATCCGTTAGTAACGACATAGTTCCTCCTTTGGTGATCTGGTTAGCGTAGTAAATCGTCGTCGTGCGGATTACTTCCGTTCGAACTCTTTCTTTATTTCCTCAAGCTTACCACAAGATAAGTTACCTTCGCGACATATATCGTCAGTTACGCAACTAGGCCCGGAATTGCGGAATATATTAGGCGCTATTCTCTTAACTATACTTAACATCCTTTTCGAGATATTCCTGACCTCCCATTGGGCTCGTTCGCAGGTCCGGAGCGAGAAGAAGAACAGAAGCTCCCGGGCGTTCATCGCCGTAACGACGTCTACGGTGTTCCCGCTTATATACGCGTACATCCGTTCTTCCGGCGGCAGGTTCGGTTCGACCGTCTCCTGATAGAAGTGCCGGTGGCGCCGAATCGCGTTCCTGTATCGGCGGTAAAGTTTTTTCTCGGCCTTTATCGTCTCCGGATAAACGTAGCTCCGGTTCTTACCGACCTCGGTGAAGTCGGGGACTACCAACGATTGCATCCGGTGCCGGGTCACGTGTGTCAGCGTAGGCAGCGAGATGTTGCTTATCCGAAACGTGAAGTTGACCTGCTCCAACTCCCTCGGCCGATTACTCGCTCGGACGGCTTCGATTAGCTTCTTCGTATTGTTCCTGTTAAGCCCCTTTTTTATGGCCGACGTCGGGACCTGCGTTCGTTTTACCGCGGCGGCCGTCGCGACCACGCGCTCGGGCTTTGGCGTATACGACAGTAATTCAACGTGGGCTTTCCGGTACGCCGGTCGCTCGGACGCGAACCGTTTACCCAGATAAGCGGATAGCTTCTCTTCGTCTTTACCGTCGCCTTTCGGTTCCTTCACGCCCCCGAAAATCCGGGGCGCGGCGGCCTCGAGCTGGTCTTTCAGGTCCTTCGCCAGCGTATATACCTCCCGGTACTTACGCCCTTTTCCGTATATGGCCGCTTTTAAGAAGTGCGAAAGCTCCCGGGCGTTCATCGTGCAGAAGAAGTTACTCTTGAAGCTGTACGGCAGCAGGAACCGGGCGTCCTCGTTCGGTACTCCCGCGGCGACCAGATACCGGTACTCGCCGAACAGGAAGTTCATATGGTCCACGTACTTCCGGTAGAAATCGCCACCGCGGCGCGTGTACGCCAGCTCCGGCATCACGTAAAACCGCTCCGGCTCCTCTTCTATGTCCGTCGCACCGGCAAAATTCAAAAACTTCTGTTCGGTTTCTTCTATGGTAAAAAACGGTACTACGTATCCGGCTTCGCCGAAGTCCACGTACCGCCTGGACTTGACGGTGTACGACCCGAGTCGGAACTCGATTACGAACTGCTCGACGAAGGCCGAGACGTTCTCGAACGCGACCGTGAAGCACGCGTGTTCGATTACCGATGTATGCCCCAGCTTGATAACGTACTTTATCGTACCGCCCGGGTCCGAAGGGTCCACGGCTTCCAGTATCTCGGTACAGGTTCCGGGCTTGGTCGAGAGCCGGGCCGCCGCGGTGCAGATGCGCTCCGGTTCTACGTACGGCAATAATATCACTTTGCTGTCGCCGGCCATCCTTTGTCCCGGTTTATGCGACCGCGCCCTTTCCGTCGCCCGTTCCCCGGGCGCACGTCGCCGTTTCTTTCTCGCTGCGGGCTAACCCGTACGGCAGTCCGACCACGTACCCGTCGCGGGTTTTGTTCACCCGGACCCGGTCGCCCGGTCGCAGGCGCCCGAGACACTGAACGCACCCGGGGACCGTCGCTTCAACGGTTTCGCCCGATTCGAGTTCCACGGCGGCCCGCGCGCCGCCCAGCCCGAAGGTGATTTTATCGACTTCGAGGTTAATTATCCGCCCGGCGACGCCTTTGCGCCAGCGGTATATCTCGATGGCGGCCATACCCGCCAGCAGGACGACCGCCGAGGCGATATAGACGATGTTGTAGACGACGTCGGACATTGGTTTAAATTCTGATTATGTGTACGAGATTCGCCGACGGGTCCGCCGCGAGGAGCGTCCCGTCGTAATACGCAAGTCCCCTCGGGTTGACCATTTCGGTTTTCGGTTTCAGTTCGCGGATAAGTTTGCCTTTCAGGTTGTACTCGAGGATACGGCCGTTCCCAGTGTCGGCAACGTACAGCGAACTCCCTTCGCCCCGGCAGATACCTTCGGGGCCGTTCAGGTCGTCGCTTTCGCCGTACGCGCGCTTGAACGCTCCGTCGGTCCCGTAAACCTTGACGATGTTCTGCATCTTGACGGCCGCGTGCACGTCGTCGGCTCCGTCGAAAGCGACGTCGGCCGGTAGTTTCATCAGCCCCGCGCCGTCGCCGTGGCCGCCGGCCAACGCGACGGCTACCGGTTGGCGGTCCAGCCGTTCGCGCTCGAGGTCGAAAATCTGTACGCGTTGGTTCCTGTTGTCGGCCACGGCCAGGAGCCCGCCGCGAACGTCCAGGCCCTGGGGCCGTAGGAACTCGCCGTCAAGGTAACCGGGGCGCCCTATTACGCGGGTTACGTTACCGTCTCGGTCGAAAACCTGTAGTCGTGCGTTGTTGGTATCTGCGACGTAGACGGAATCGTCGTCGGCCGCGCAGACGCCCCGGGGGAAGTTGAGCTGCCCTTCGCCGGTCCCCGGGCCGGCGCCCAGAACATACGCGTCGCCGCAGGAGACGCGAATAATTCCGTACATCCCCGAGTTCGCGACGTATAACGTCCCGTCCGGCGCGACCGCCACGTCGTGGGGACGCAACAGCGTCTTCACGCCCCGCAGCGTTTCCAGGTCCAGCTCGTCGGCGAAGACGACCCGGGGCACGGCGCCGCCCACCAGCGCAAAAGCGCCGGCGGCCAACCCGAGCTTCAGGAAATCCCGCCGGTCGATCGTATTTCGGTCCTCGCGGTCCGTCATCTGTCGGGTGGTCGATTAGTCGGTTAAGTCCGTCCCGTCATCTCTTATACTTTTCGCGGCCGTCTATATAAGCGTCGCCGCCGACGGTGTCGTTGACGACGACCACCGGGAAGTTCTCCACCGTAAGCAGGCGTATCGCTTCCGGCCCCAGTTCCTCGTACGCGACGACCTCGGCCTTCTTTATCGCCGACGCGATAAGCGCCGCCGCGCCGCCGATGGCGCCCATATACACCGCGCCGTACTTTTTCATCGCTTCTTTCACGGCGTCGTTGCGCTTGCCCTTGCCGATCATTATCTTGTTCCCGCGTTCCATTAACAGGGGCGCGTATGAGTCCACCCGGCCGGACGTGGTCGGCCCCGCCGAACCGATGGGTTTGCCGGGGCGCGCGGGCGACGGGCCCACGTAGTATATGGCCGAACCCTCCAGGTCGATCGGCGGCTCTTCGCCCTTCTCGATAAGCTCGATGAGCCGCTTATGGGCCGCGTCCCGGGCCGTGTACATCTGCCCGTTCAGGAAAACCTCTTCGCCGGCCCGTAGGTCCAATATAACCTGCGGGTCCTCGACGGGAATTACGATTTCCTTGGACATCTTTTCTCCTTCGGTTCAGGTCCATCCCGGCGGCTCTTCGGTCTGTGCCGCCGGGCGACAGGGATTATAACGGTTACTATATCACACTATTTGAATCGCCTTATACGTATTAGAATAAACCCGGGATGCCGCCGAAGTCGCCGTGGACGGCGATACCGAACAGTATCACCGGGTACGTATTGTACAAAGGGTATCCTATCTCGGCCGTAAGCCCGAATTTTTCCCAGTCCACGTCGAAGCCGAGCAGGATGCTGTCCTGGAAGACGTTTTCGTCCTCGAAGTCGCGCCAATCCAGCTCGCCGCCGCCGAAAATCGACGAGAGCCGTACGATTTTGGCGCAGCTCGGGCCGTAGAACATCTCGTACCCGAGATATACCTCGGCGATACGGCTCGTCGGGTAGCCGACCAAGAGCGACAGCTTGGGCGCGATTTTCTTCGCCCCGAAGAAGTAGTTCAGCCAGAGTATCGGCGCGGCGTCAATACCTCGATGGTTTTTACGCATAAAAGCCCACCACTTACCGTGGAGTCCGATAGAGTGATACGTGGCGTTGAGCCCGATGTCGAACCGGGGGCCGGCGCCGTACGTAACCATCGCCATCATAAAACCGTCTTTATAGTCCTGCTTGGCGTTCTCGGCTTTGGTCCGTTCGGTCTTGCTAAAATAGGCCGGGAGGTTGTAGCATATCCTCGTACGGACTTTGCCGGTCCCGAGGGCCCGGGGGCTCTGGAACGTCCCCAGGTAACAGGCCGTCGTCGTAAGCAGCGCCAGGGCCGCGGTAAGTGGGATTAAGCGTTTTAGCATCGCAACCGTCCTATTTCTCGTAACGGCGCCGTCCCGGCCGCTACTACAAATCAAAATACAACACGTACTCGTGGGGGTGCGGACGCCGGTCCAGGACCCGGACGTCGTGTTCCATCTTGGTTTCGACCCAGGCGTCTATTATATCCTCGGTGAAGACGCCGCCGGCGAGCAGGTACTCATAGTCGGCTTCCATATCATCCAGCGCCGCCACCAGGGACTTGGGCAGGTGGGGGATTTTCTTGCGCTTCCTGCCCGACATCTTGAGTAAGTCCTCGTCGATCGGATCGCCCGGGTCTGTCTTGTTCGCGATGCCGTCGAGCCCGGCGAGGAGCGTTGCGGCGAACATCAGATACGGGTTGGCGGTGGCGTCGCCCGAGCGGTACTCGATGCGCATCTCCCGCTCGTTCACGGCGTACTCGGGGATGCGGATCGTCGCGCTCCGGTTCCCGCGGCTGTAAAAAAGCTGGACCGGCGCTTCGTACCCGGGCGTCAGCCGCTTGTAGCTGTTGGTGCTCGGGTTCGTGAAGGCCGCCAGGGACCGTCCGTGTTTAAGCAACCCGCCTATGTAGAACCGGCCGACGTCGCTCAGGCCGGCGGTGCCGTCTTTTTTATAGAACAGCGATTTATCGGGTCCGCCGAGGTACTGGTGGACGTGCATTCCGTTGCCGGCTTCGCCGAATATCGGTTTGGGCATAAAGGTCGCGATGTAACCGGATCGGTACGCGGCGTTGCGGACCAGATACTTTATCCACAGGCAGTCGTCGGCGGTCTTCGTCAGGGTGTTGAACAGCACCTCTATCTCGCATTGCCCCGAGCCGCCTATTTCGTGATGGTGGTATTTGACCGGGATGCCGGACGCTTCGACCAGCTGGGTTATCTCGGTTCTCAAGTTGTAGTACTCGTCCAGCGGCGGGATTACGTGGTAGCCGGCGCTCCGGTCCAGAGTGTAACCGGGCGTAACGACCGCCGCGGAGACGTGGCTTCCTTCCTCCTCCTCGGGCGCGTTCACGATGAAGAGACAGCGGTTCTGCTCGGACGTGTAATAGACGTTGTCGAGTATGTGGAACTCGAACTCCGGGGAGAGCCACAGGTCGTCCAGATTTCCCAGAGATGCAAGGTAACTTTCGGCGCGTTTAGCCAAAGCCCTGGGGTCCCGGCTGAACCGTTCGCCGGTTTCGGCTTCGTGGAGGTCGCAGATGAGGGAAAGGCAGGGTTCGTCCCAGAAGGGGTCGAGTTGGGCGGTGGTCGGGTCCGGCACTAAGGTCATGTCGCCGGCCTCGACGGTCTTGTAACCCGGGTTCTGGCTCCCGTCGAACCCGACGCCCTTCTCGAAGAGCCGTTCGGACAGGTACGACGCCGGTATGGTAACGTGGTGCCAGCGGCCGATAAGGTCCACGAACTTCAGGTCGACGCTCACGACGGCGTTGTCGCGGGCGTACTTTATTATATCGTCGCCTGTATTCGCTTCTACTTTCAAGGGCTTAACCGCGCGTTCGGGCGGTAATGAAATGTAACGTTATAACAGGTTTTAGTAGAGGAGAATATACCAGCGGCGGCGGAGGCGTGCAAGGGTTTTTTGGGTAACGCCGAAAACCGTAAGTGGGAATTTGACCCGGTAAACGTGCCGGGGTAGTCAAATCCGTTACTTTCCGTCACTTGCCCGTTTGTTCCGGTCAGTAGCCGAAGGGAAATCCCGGCGGTGGTTAGCCGGTTGCCGTAGTTTGAGCGAACGTACTTGGTTCGGCGTACACGTAGAAAATAAATTTCGGCTAATTTTACCCTGACAGAATCTGACGGGGGGGGATGGTAGTATACTTCTGAAGTTTCTATATATTTTCAAAGACTCGTAAAGGAGGAGTTACTATGCATTCGATTAAAGCGGTTGTGACGGCGCTTGCGGTTGTGATACTATTAGGTTCTGCGGCCGTCTCGGCGGCGAATCGAACGTCGGGTCTTTCGCTTTAGCCCAGAACTCGCCCAACCCCGTTATTTATTCAACCGTGTTCGGTTTTACGGTCCCGGAAGGTTGTGGCGCGCCTGCGGCTACTTTGTACGTATACGACGTAACCGGACGTCGTATTGCCGAGATGGAGAAACCGCTCGACGGCGCCGGCGAATACGCTATAACCTGGGACCTGAAAGCCGGCGGTACGAGCTTGGCGCCGGGTGTTTACGTTTACGAACTGGAGGTCGGGGATTACACCGCCGTTCGTAAGATGGTGGTCGAATAGAAAGTGCGTCGCGGGGCCCGGGCGCGCCCGGGCCCCGTTACTATCGGAGCTAAACGAATGAGAAGGATTACATTTATAATGTTAGCGTTCAGCGTTATGTTTTCGTTCTATTGCGACGAAGGTAACGACGACCGTCTCGTTTGTAGAAGGGGCGACGACGGTCGGGAATTGGTTTATGAAGGAGAAGAAAGTTGGGTTACGGGGATAGACTACCCAACGTTATCGCCCGACGCTTCTGAAGTAGCTTTTAACGTGCGTTTAAGCAGCGAATATACTCACCAAGGGATAATTATATTGAATATGAATACGAACGAAACAAGGGCACTACTGGAGGAGGACGCCTATTGGCCTAAGTGGTCGCCCAGCGGCGAGTGGATCGCGTTCAGTACTTATATGGGGCCGGGGGTTTACACAACGTTTATATTATTAGGCCCGACGGTACGGATTTGAGGCCGGCCGTCGCGACACCCGATGAGGATAGGACCGCAGCTTGGTTTAATAACGGCGATAAATTAATTGTATTTTCCTACGTAGGGAGCGAGCAGGTTGTTTTGGTTTACGAAGTTTTATCCGACACGTACGAAGAGGTATGGTCGTTCGGCGATGTTCTTAACTGCGAAACAGCGGCCGTATCGCCTTGCGACGAGTGGATAGCTTTAACCCAATCGTCTATGGGCTGCGGGCCGGACCTGCAATTAGCTTATTTAACGTCCGATTGGACCGATTACTATGTAGAAATAAGGGACCGCGATTTATTGGGCCAAGTCGAGGATTGGTCGGCCGACGGCGTTTATATTTTATTTAGTTTAATGATTATAGGTTCCGAGTACTT
>CBDUXC010000035.1:0-10364 GCA_965371065.1 uncultured bacterium | reverse complement strand
GTGGTTGTTGAATAACCCTTTATATGGCGGAGATTCGGAATCTCCGCCACAACAATAACCTCGTCAAGAAATGAATAAAAGAAGCGACGTGGGTAAACCACGCCGTGTCGTTATGAATATCTTTATTGGGCCGGCCTTCAGGTCGGCCCGTTCGCGATTATTCTACCGACGCTTCCACCCACATCTCCACCTTCTCGGCGAAGAGGAACTCGGCCAGGCCGAAGCGCCATTCGACGGTCCGGCCGTCGGCGTTTACCGTGCCGTTCGTTTCCTTTACCGGTCCCGGCATCACGACGCGGAACGTGAACCCGCAGTCCGGGAAGAGCGCTTCCACGAGCGGTTTCTCCTCGTCGGTCGGCCGTTCCTTCTTGGATAGTTTGTTTTCGATAGTCTCTTTGAACTTAACCGACTTATCGTCGGCTTTGTACTCGGTCTTATGTTCGTCGAAGTACGGCAGCGCCGGGCCCAGGACGCCCGGGTCGGCGACCGTTCCGGTTACCGCGTACGTACGGAAGTTATCTTCGTCGACGACCGACGCGTCTGTTACTTCGACGCCGAACCGGCGGAACGCCGCCTTCAAAGCCGCGGCTTCTTCTTCGTACGACGGCGCGCCAGGCCCGGCGTCAGGCAGGGGAGCGGGGGATATGTCCGGTCCCTCGCCGGCGAGCGCCGCGGGAACCGAGTACGTAACGGTAACCTCGGCCGTACCGTCGGCGCCCAGCACGACGGTCTGTTCGTAGCGAAAGCATCCGGCGACCAGAACGGCCGCGTACGACGCGGTTAGGGTGAGGAGGAAGCCGGTAGCGATTTTAAGATTTATATCTGGCATTTCGCGGTCATCACGACCTCTTCGACCCGGGTGAAGTCGAAGAGCGGCCAGGTCCAGGTTACTGTTTGGCCGTCGGCGCCCACGGTACCGTTGGTCTGGGTTATCGGCCCGGGCATCACGACCTCATACGTCCAGGTGTAGCCCTCGAACAGGGAACGCATCAGCTCCTCGTCTTCGGCCGCCTCGTACTCCTCGGTCTCGTTGCGGATTTTCTGCTCGAAGGTTACCTCGCCAGCGGTAGTCTCCCATTTGACGCTGCCGGACTCGCCGAACGACGGGAGGTCCTCGAGCGCGTCGGGCGATTCGACGTAGAACGTTATGTGGTGGTGCTCTACGCCCGTCGCTTCGTCGATTTCGACGGAGGACCCGAGTATCTCGACGCCCGGTTCGCCCTCGAACTCGCTGAGAAATATGTTTTCCGACCCGCCGGTCTCGGTGCTCACGTCTTCCGAAACCCCCGCCAGGGCTTCGTCGAGCCAGCCGTCGAGAGTAACCGTCGCCGAACCGTCTTCTCGGACGACTATCTTCTGGGAATAGTCCATGCAACCGGCCGCCAGGAGAACCGCGGCCCCGACGGCCAGTATCAGCGCGCTATATCGCATCGTTTCCCTCCCGAATTAAACGGTTATATTTTGGACAACGCGGCGTCCAGGTCGGCGATCAGGTCTTCCGCGTCCTCGATGCCTACCGAAATCCTGACGTACCCCTGGGAAAGCCCTATATCCGCCAGTTCCTCGGGCGAGTACGCGTGGTGGGTGGTGGACGCCGGGTGCTCAATGAGCGTAATCACGTCGCCCAGGCTGACGGCCTGGACGCACACGTTCAGGGCGTCCAGGAACCGGCAAGCCGCGTCGAAGTCTGCGACCTCGAAGCCGAGCATACCGCCGAAGCGCAGCATCTGTTTTTTCGCCGTCTCGTGCCCGGGGTCGTCCGGTAAACCGGGATAATATACGTTGTTTATTTTCGTATGCTCGTCCAGGAACTCGGCGACGCGTTCGGCGTTGTCGCAGTGTTTGTCCATTCTGAGGGGAAGGGTCTTCAAGCCCCGGAGAAACAGGAACGAGTTGAAGGGCGACGGCGCGGCGCCGAAATCCTTATAGACCGTGGCGCGCATGTCGTCGACCGCGTCCTCTGGGCCGACTATGAAACCGCCTATCGTGTCGCCGTGGCCGCCGATGTACTTTGTGCCGGAGTGAACGATGACGTCGGCGCCCAGCGTGAGCGGCTGCTGTAGGTAGGGCGTCGCGAAGGTGTTGTCCACGATGAGCGGGACGCCGGCGCTCTTCGCAATCTCGGCGACGGCCGCGATATCCACTACCCCGAGAATCGGGTTCGTCGGCGTCTCCATGAACAAGAGTTTGGTGTTCTCGCGGACCGCGTCGGCGAAAGCTTCCGGCTTCTCGTCCACGAAATCGACTTCGACGCCCAACGCCGGTAGGCGGTTCGCAAAGAGGTCGAAGGTGCCGCCGTAGAGGGTCTCGACGCTGACCACGTGGTCGCCGGCGCGGGCGTAATACAGGACCGCGCAGGTTATCGCCGCCATCCCGGAGCTGAAGCTGAGACCGGCCTCGGCGCCCTCGAGGTAAGCGATGTTCTTTTCCAGCTTCTCGTTGGTCGGGTTGCCGAGACGGGTGTAAATGAACCCCTCTTCCTCGCCGTCGAAGAGGGCCTTGCCCTGGGCGGCGTTCTTGAAAGCGAACGTCGAGACCTGGAATATGGGCGTCGCGACGCCGCCGTAGGTCATCTCGAGGGGGTTTACGCCCTGGACGGCTTTGGTGTGAAAACCCAGCTTTTTCAAGGGTTTAACCTCCTTGAGTACGGACTTGGGGTGGATTTTTAGCCACCGCGATTATAAGAACCGCTGGCGGAGTAGTCAAGGGAAATGCGGGCGGACCGGTAAGGTTATCGGTTGACACAGGCTAGTATAGCCGGTAATATGTATCCGTAGGTATTTTAGCGTAGGGAGGAAACAGCAAACGGGAGGTTAGAATGAAGGCACTAGCGATAGTATTTACGGTTGCGATTCTTTGCTCGTTGGCTTACGCTGACTATACGGTCGATAACGAGAGTATCGTCGTAGGGTACCGGAACAGCGACTACAGTGGCGGCGTCGAGGAGACTCAGATATAAGCGACGCTGGGCGACCTGGGTTTCTCGATGTACGAAGGCTTGGATACGGTCTCCGCCTACGTCTCGGCCGGCTGTCAGTTGGTCGTGAACTACCCGGGCGCCGGTTTTACTTCGGGGTGGAATTCGGAAATGACGACCAACGGCCGCGGTTACGTTCAGATGTGCGACTGGGGCTGGTCTTTCATCGGTCAATCGTGGGTGAATTCGGGTACTAACAGTTTCGACGTTTTGGACGTTGACCAATCCCACGAGGTCACGACGTTCCCGAACGAAATCCCGGAAAGTTGGACGACGAAGGGTTTCTTCACTTACGGGTGGCACGGCGTTATGGATTACTCTACCGACGGGTCCTTGCCGAACCTCGGGCGCTGCGACCATCCGGAGAGCGGTGTTTACGATAGGGTTATTACGGTGAAAGACAACGGTCCGGGACGCGGCGTTCTGTGGGGTCTGATCGCGTACGGGGACCAGGCGCACGATAACGACATTGACCTCTTCGAGAACGCTATTATCTACGCGGCGCAGCCGCCGCAAGCCGACGCCGACGGGCCGTACGAGGGGGTCTGCGGCGAGGAGATAACTCTGGACGCGTCGGACAGCGACGATAACGGGACGATAGAGGAGTACGAGTGGGATATTGACGGCGACGGTATTTACGACGAGTCCACCAGCGACGACACGTACGACTACGAGTGGGCTTCGCCCTATACCGGCGATATCTTCGTTCGGTGTACGGACGACCTGGGGTGTAAATCGGTATCGCCGGCGGACGCCGACATTACGGCGACGGGGCATTTCGCGCTGCTATCGCCGGCCGACGGCGAAGTGATAGACGTTTGGGCGTCTCGTTCCGCTTCGGTGAGTACGACGAAAGCGGTAGTAGGAGCCGTTAGAATCGCCGCGAGCGAAGAAACCTTCGGACCGGACGCCGCGCGGACGCAGGACTCGGCGGACGTTGACGTAACGTTCACGTGGGAAGCGCCGGAGAGCGCCGACGAGTACCAGTTATTGGTCGACGACAACGACGACTTCAGTTCGCCCGAGGTGGACGAAACCGGGATCACCGACGAGACCTATACGCATACGTTCACGGTTACGCCCGACACGCCCACCCAGTACTGGCGGATAATCGCCTCCAATTCCTACGGCGATACGGTCTGCGACATGGACTTCAGCTTCAGCTTCAACTACAACGACGCGGGTATTGAGCCGACCTCCCTCGGGAGTATAAAGGCGAGGTTTAACCAGTAAGAGAACCTTCCCGGTAACAGACGAGAAAAGTTATCTATTGAAACGGCGGGTGGAGAACCCGCCGTTTTTTATATTGTTTATGGGAGTATTTCTTTCCGTTGACCCTCCACACGCCGTCCGTTATAATCGCGCTTATGCGGCACCCGCTTTGCATAATCGTCTTTAGCGTCGTCGGTTGGGTTTGGCTCGTCCCGGCCGCTTCCGGACAGGAGGGCGAAGGGGCGGCGGCGATGCCTGAGGAACCGCCGGCGCCCGAGGAGCCGGCGCCCGTCAGCTACGCGACTAAGGAGTACGGCATATACTTCGACGTGCCGGCCGGATGGGTCCTCAACAAAAAGCCTGCTTCCGGATTGGTCGAGGTAGCGAGTTCTTTGGGCTATGCGAAGGTCAATATCGCCGTGAGGATTCTCGACCACAGGACCGACGTGGTCGACTTCGTCAAGAAGCAGGAGGGTATGTTGGGGTGGCGCGGCGGGGAGTACGCGGTGGACGTTCTCGCCGCCGGGGCGCTGGCGCCGGACGAGAGCGCCGTACTCGAGGGCTTCGTGCTGGACGACCGGAAAGCGATGGAGAAGAAGCGAGAGCGGTGGGAGAAGGAGCAGACCGAGAAGGCCGCCGACGCGGGTTTCGACGAAGCGCGGTTCGGGAGCCTTACCGACGAGCGGCCGTCGTTCTACGCCCGGACGGCGACTAAAATTTACGCCGTCCCCGAGAAAGGGACGAAATATCTCGTAGATTACGTCGTCGGCGGGGGAGTGGGGTACAGGATTACGGTATCGGCCGAGCGCGACGGCTTCTACGCGATGCTGCCGCTGGCCCGCGACATTATAGACGGGATAAACCCGGCCGGATTGAAAGGCGGCCGCTACGCTCTTCCCAGCGAGACCCAGATGCGGGCCGCGAAGCAGGGGCTTATTATGGGCAAGGTCCTGTCAAACGGCGTTCCCGTGGCCGGCGTTAAAATTAAGCTGTACGAGACGAAGTCGAGCTACGAGCGGGGCGACGCCGTCGGCGAGGCCCGGTCCAACCACTACGGCGAGTACGTCCTGACGGCTTTACGGCCCGGCAAATACTTCCTGCTTGAAGCTGTCGGGACCAGCGACGACGGGGTCAGGATTCGGTCCCTTCAGCCGATAACCAACATAGACGTGGAGCCGGCAAACGCGGTGTCTATTAACGTCGAAGTGGTTCCGGAATAGGGAGCGTTTCGGCGGAATTCCCGGAAGCTTAAATGGTATTTTTTACTTGCTATTGATGAAAAGACGTGATATATTAATAAAAAGAAGAATAAGAGTAACGGGGGTTTTAGAGAGTTAGAGAGGGGGAAAAGCGATGTTTAAATACTTATTAGTCGCCGGTGTCGCGTTCGCGTCGGCGACTTTTGCTTTCGACGACGCGGCGTGTATCGTCCCGGTTGATAAGACCGGGGACGCGCCGACGTCAACGACTCATATCCCGACGCCTTCCGGCTACCGCGACGTCATCTACGACGACCAGAGCTACTACGGTAATGATCCGTCGAACGCTTATTCGATATGGGGGGACGAGGGCTGGGAAACCGCCGACGACTTCGAGGTATATAACTTTTGGACATTAGAAATGGTCCGCGTATGGTTATGGGGAGAAAGCGGAGTCGATATACGCGTCGATATATTCGGCGACAGCGGCGACGGCCCGGACGACGGCGACGTTCTGTTTTCTGAAATTGTAAACGGGAGTGACATAACTTGGGATTGGGAAGATAACCCAATGTTCGAACCGATATATAGGGTAGATATTCCTATAACCGGTTTCGACATCGTCCCCGGTACGAGATACTGGCTGGGGCTCCAGAGCACTAGCGGTGGTAACAAGTTCTGGCTCGTTATGGCCAACGAACCGGAATGGTGGTCCAACTGCTACTTCTATTACGAGGGTACATGGTACGATTCCGAGGATTTTTTCTCCGAAGCGTCGGCGTGTATGTTTGAGCTCTACGGAACCTTTAACGACCACGAGGACCCTGACATCACCCAAACCTACCCCCACGACTCGGACTTCCCGTCGGGCGCGCCGGTCGATACCAACGTAACGTTTCACGTTACAGATGACGTCTCCGGGTGCGACACGGACGAAACGATGTGTACCGTAGAAGAGAGCAGTAGCCCCGTATCCGGCGATTTGACCTTCGACGACAGCGACCCTCTGGACGTTGCCTTTACGTGGGAGCCGGACGATTATTACGCGGAGGGGACCGGCGTGGACGTGACGGTCGAGACCTACGACCTCGCCGGCAACGGCCCCGTAACCGAGAGCTGGTCGTTCACCACGGGGTACGTGAACGTCGCGCCGGCGTCGGTCGGTGTGATAAAGGCGGGGTTTATAGAGTAACGGGAAGCACAACACGCGCAAAAAGGGGGAAAAGCGATGTTTAAGCATTTATTAGTAGCGGTTAGTATTATCGCGTTCGCGCCGGCGGCTTTTGCTTTCGACGACGCGGCGTGTCTCGGCCCGATTGATAATACCGGTGCCGCGCCGACGTCAATAGCTTATATCCCGACGCCTTCCGGCTACCGCGACGTCATCTACGACGACCAGACGTACATTTACGTCGTCGGGCTTTGAGGCCATCTTATAACCGGAGATTCCGGTTGTAAAGCCGCTGCGGACTTCGAGGTGTACGACTACTGGACCCTAGAAATGGTACGGGTATGGTTAATAAATTCCGGAACCGGGGATATGTTGGTGGAGGTGTTCGGTGACGCCGGGGCTATACCGGACGAAGACAACCTTCTCTATGCGGAGACGGTGAGCGAAGGCGATTATACATGGACCGATACGGGCGATTGGGTAGTATGGCCCGTATACGAGGTCGAAATACCCATAACCGGGTTCGATATAAGCCCGGGTACGATGTACTGGTTGTCGTTACAACTACAACACGAGGGCAGCGCTCGAATTTTCTGGTGCGCTACTGACTACCAAACCGAGTGGTGGGACTTTTACGCGTATTATTTCGACGGGATGTGGGAAAGCGGCCATCACGCTGTGGATCAAGTCTTCGAACTCCACGGCTCGCTGCCGGACGACGTGGACCCCGAGGTTACCGAAACCTATCCCCACGACGAAGACTTCCCGTCCGGCGTGCCCGTTGATACCATCGTCACGTTCCACGTTACGGACGATGTCTCGGGGTGCGATGTCGAGGAGACGACGATTTCCGTCGAACAGGGCGGAGACCAATTATTAGGTATTGTGACCTTCGACGACAGCGACCCGCTGGACGTGGCCTTTACGTGGGAGCCGGACGATTATTACGCGGAGGGGACCGGCGTGGACGTTACGGTCGAGACCTACGACCTCGCCGGTAACGGTCCCGTAACCGAGGAGTGGAGCTTCACTACGGGGTATACGAACGTCGCGCCGGCGTCGGTCGGTGTGATAAAGGCGGGGTTTATAGAGTAACGGGAAGGGCAACGCGGTTTCTATTAACGTGGAGGCGGTTCCGGAGTAAGGTTAACTTGCGCTAAACCTTCGGTGGCTGTAACGAATCCAATAGTCGGCGTACGTAATAAAGGGAGATATATTCGCTAGAAAAAAACCTTGACGTGAACCGACCGAACGTATAAAATACGAACGGTGTCCGGGCGATACGGACGCAAGGAGGAATAAATGGCCGAGAAAAAAGCGAAGGCCGCCTTAATAGACCCCCATGCGACTATGAGAGTCCGCGTCGACGACCTCGACAAGAAGACGACGGCGATAATCTACGGGGCAACCTTCCTGATATTCGTTTTATGGGTTATCTCGTTGTTCTACTTGATGGGCGGCGGCGGCACCGTCGCGGCCGCGGTAACGGGCGCGATAACGGTGCTCGGGTTCATCTGGTTCTACATCTTCTTCCTGGGTAAGCACATAAGGTTTACGCTTACAATAGCCATAGCGGTCTTCGGGGTTATATGGTTTATCGCCGCAGTGCCCAAAGAGTTGGTTGGCGGCGGCGAGGGTAAGATGGGTCCGGGCGGCAAACTCAAAATGGACGTCGTCAAGAAGAAGTACGACGAGCTTCCGCCGCCGCCCACCATCGAAGAACCGATGGAAGTGCCTAAAGGTCTCGAGACGAAGGGTGCCGTAGGTTCGGTACCGCTGCCGGTTCCCGACGAGGAGGCCGAGGCCGAGACCATCGCCGATATGGGACCCGGCGTTGAAGACGGCGGCCTCGAGGGCGTTGAGATTGAAGTCGTGGGCGAAGTCGTGGACGCCGACTGGACGTCTCCCAGCTTCGACGTGGAGTACAGCGAAGCGCCGTACCCCACCCACGACGTCAAACCCAAATATCCTGAAATAGCGAAGGCGTCCGGCTGGGAAGGCGACGTTATTTTACTCGTCTATATCGACCGCGAAGGCAGCGTCAAGAACGTGGTCGTCGCAGGGTCGTCGGGTTTCTCCGACGTGGACAAAGAAGCGTCGAGCGCGGCGTATAAATGTAGGTTCTCGCCGGCGAAGCAACAGGGTGTCCCGGTCGGCGTATGGTACCAGATCATTATGGAGTTCAGGATGTAGTAGAGTTTTTACGATATAGATAACACCATCAGGTGTTTATATAAGATAACCGGGGCCCGAGCCGCTCCGGTTTTCGCGTTAAGGGTGTAACGTACGCGGTACCTGTTAAACTAATACGACCGGTAAGGCGTCGAATAGATGGAACGACCGAACAGAAAAAAGGAGGGCGATAACGCTTTAGTTTCAATTAACGGACCACTTAAAAATACGGGAGGTGAGACGCGGGCTATGTTAATCGGGGTGTTATCCCGCCGCGTCTCTTTTATTTTGCCGATTCGAACCGAAACCGGGAGGTCGAAAACCGCGAACGCGTCGTTGGGTATTACTCGAAGTCCGGGCGACGGCCCGAGAAAGGCCCGCTCGATACGCGAAAGGAGAGAGTATGAACAAGCCCAAACGGTGGTTCGCGGGTAAGCTTCGGTGGGCGCTGGTCGTGTCCCTGGCGCTTCACGCGTCGGTCTTTGCGCTGGTGCTCCTGCCGGGCGGTAAAGCGCCGGAGGTTGAGCGCAGGCCGGACCGTATCGTTTTGGACGTCATCGTTCCTGAGGATAAACTCCCGCCGCCCGACTCGATAGAACCCGAACCGGCGCCGCCTATTAATATCCACCGTGACGCGATTTTCACCGACCGCTTCGAGGTCGTTCCGGACCGGGACGCGAACGATAACGTGGTCTGGGACCCGAACGCCGCCGACCGGCAAACGCCGGAACTTCCTGAAGGGCATAGGGTCATCGTAGAGCCTGTAACGGACCCGAACAAGCCGCCGGAAATCACTTTCGTCGAATATCAGGTGGCGCCTACGTTGATTAAAGAAGCGAAACCCCGGTATCCCGAGATGGCCGCCGCGTCGGGGATAGAAGCCGACGTCGTGTTGCTCGTCTATATCAACGTGAACGGCGACGTGGAGCACGTGGTCGTCCAGGGCTCGGCAGGGTTCGGCGCGATGGACGACGAGGCCGTCAAGGCGGCTAAGAAGTGCAAGTTCAGCCCGGCTCTCCAGAACGGTCGCCCGGTCGCGGTCTGGTACAGCCTGGTGATGGAGTTCCGCAAATAAACGAGGAAGTACCGCTCCTTTTCAAAGCGGACCGGCGGGCCGAGCGCCCGCCGGTTTCAGTTTCCCGTTTGAAGCCGGGGGTAAAAAGGCGCGGATAAACCGCGCCGCTTCGTTTGTTTCTTTGGTTATGAACGAGGTTAGTAACCTCGTCTGCATTTTATTATTCAGCCACCACCATCTTCCGGGCCGCGCTGAAGCTCCCCGCGTCCAATCTATACACGTACACGCCCGGCGCCAGTCCCGAGATATTGGCTTCGTGCTCGCCGGTAGGCAGCGTTTCATTTACTACGGTCGTTACCTTCCGCCCGCTGATGTCGTAAACGGTCAGCGTAACCTTAGCGTCCTCCGGAAGGTCGAAAGCAATTGTAGCCGTTCCTTTAGCCGGGTTCGGCCGGGATTGATAGAGCGCGTAAGTCGTCGGCAGGGCGCCGTTCCAGGTACAATCAATCGGTCCGAAGGTCTCGCTCGCGCCGCCCACGTCAACGGCCTCGAGCCAGTAGTTATAGGTTACGCCGTTATCGACCGCGACGTCGAGGTATTCGTAAGGCGATTCGCCGG